>JAQVOZ010000060.1 GCA_028702365.1 Candidatus Omnitrophota bacterium
CTTTTGTCTGTTCGCTGCTTCCCCGGCAAGCGTCAAGGGGCAGCTTTCCGCTACGCACGCTTTCCGCAAAGCCAAAACAGCCTGCTCCGCCGCAAGCTCCGCAGTTTGAACCGGGAAGTAATCCGTGAATTGCTTCAAGCCGGGCGTCGCTTTTAACTCCAAGTGACTTTGAGGCAATAGCCAGTCCCGCTCCAAATAATAGCCCGAGCGCCCCCAAAACTAAAATTGGTATTAATATTTCCATTTAAAATTTAAATCCGTTAAAACCCATAAAGCTCATGCTCATAATGGAGGCAATAATAAAAGCAAGAGGAAAATCTTTAACGCATTTTGGAATATCGCAGAAATCAAGCCTCTCTCTTATCCCGGACATTAAAAGCATTGCGATTGTATAGCCTATGCCAACGCATATGCCTTGGAACAAAGAATAATAAAAACTTCCTTCAATTGCTTTTCCATTTACAAAAAACATATCGATATTTAATACGGCTACACCTAATACGGCACAGTTAACTGTAATCAAAGGCAAATAAATTCCAAAAAACCTGTATAGCGGCGGGCTTATCTTTTTAATTATCATTTCTACGAGCTGCACAAAGGTTGCGATAACCAAAATGAAAGCAATCGTGCGTAGATAAGTAATGTTAAAAGGAATCAGCAAAAAGCGGTAAATAAACCAGGTAATCACAGAAGACATCGTGGTTACAAACATTACTGCCAGGCTCATCGCCAAAGCCGGCTTGGTTTGTTTTGAGATGGCGATAAATGAGCACAGCCCCAAAAAACGGGAAAGTATAACATTATAAACAAATACCGCCGAGATAAAAATAGCCAGGAATTGTCCGATATTCATGTTTTTTTATTTTTTAGAAGATTTAAAAAACCCATTAAAAGCCCGATAACCAAAAGTGCGCCTGATGGCAAAGCAAAAATAAACATCGGCTCATAGCTTTTTATGATTTTGTAGCCGAAAAATGTACCTAAACCTAAAATCTCCCGTATACCGGAAATTAGGAGTAACGCCAGCGTAAATCCCAAACCCATGCCTAAAGCGTCCATAATAGAATTTGATACCGACGATTTAGAAGCATACG
This sequence comes from Candidatus Omnitrophota bacterium, assembly GCA_028702365.1. Taxonomy (GTDB): domain Bacteria; phylum Omnitrophota; class Gorgyraeia; order Duberdicusellales; family 4484-171; genus JAJYOP01. Next base: position 1,095 of record JAQVOZ010000060.1, read on the forward strand.
CTTCTGCCCTGCCCAAAACTATGCAGTTTACTACAATCAAAGGCACATAAATACCAAGAGCACGGTTTAATGCCGGGCTGTAAGCTTTCATGAATAGTTCTGTTATGGTAACAAAGGTCGCAATAACCACGATATAACAGGGAATCCTTATTTTATCCGGTACAATGTTTTTAATTAAGGAAATAAAAATATTTGAACCAATCAAAACAAAAGTAGCAGCTATACCCATACCTAGGCCATTGGTTAAAGCTGTTGAAACTGCCAGCGTCGGACAGAGCCCCAGCGCTAAAACAAATGTAGGGTTTTCCTTGATTAAGCCTTTGATAAATTCTTTTGAATCGAATTTCATCTTCCAAAAATCCTGTTTTTTGTATAGCGGTCAATTATGGGCGTTGCCGCATTCATCATTAAAATTGCATAAGAAACTCCTTCGGGGTATCCGCCCCACAGCCGGATAACTACAGTCAAGATACCGCAGCCGGCTGCGAAAATAGCCTGCCCTTTCCTGGTTAGTGGCGAGGTTACGTAGTCAGTTGCCATAAAAAACGCCCCGAGTATCAATCCGCCGGAAAGGATAGAAAAAAGAAAATCACCGCTAAATAAGCCTTTGGAACCGAATATCCAGGAAAACACGCCTACGGTTGCAATATATATTATAGGTATATGCCAGGAAATATATTTTTTTAGCAAAAGAAATAAAGCGCCAGCGAGTAGGGCTAATATGCAAACTTCCCCCAGACAGCCGCCGTGTTTGCCTAAAAATAAATCCCAATAGGAGATATCAATGACAGCTTTGCCTTCTTTTGCCATCATTAAAGGCGTAGCGGCAGTTACAGCATCATAATTAAAAGATTTAAAGAAATTTATTCCCGCATCAAGCGGCTTCATGAAATTAGTCATATATTTGGGCCAGCACGTCATAAGAAACACTCTTCCTACCAAAGCCGGATTAAAAATATTCTGGCCAAGGCCCCCAAATATTTGTTTGCCTATAAAAACGGAAAAAAATGAGCCGATTACAACCAGCCACCAGGGCGAGTTTGCCGGCAAATTATAACTAAGCAATAGCCCGGTGAGAGCGGCGCTGCCGTCAGAGAGCGTGATTTTTTTCTTATTAAAATATTGCAATAAGCCTTCAGTAACTAGTGCGCTGATTACGCCCAGTAAAATCACCCATAGCGCGGCTGCACCAAAAATAAAAATTGCAGCGATTCCTGCCGGCAAAAGGCTTGCAAATACAGACCACATTATTTTTGCGCACGATTGATTTGTGTGCAAATGAGGAGAATAAGAAACAGTTAATTTATTCATTTTAAGATATTCTGAATTTTTTCTAATTTCTCCTTTACCGAAGCAATTACCGCGCTGGAAGAAATTGTTGCCCCGCTTATAGCAGAAACATTCGAAAGCTCGTTTGCGTTTTTATTGGTAAATTGTTGGATAAAAGTTTTTTCAGTCACGCGGCTGCCTAATCCCGGTGTTTCGTTTTGAGCAATTACTTTTATGGCGATAATTTTTTTCTGCAGGGATAACCCTACCAAAGTTTCAATAGTGCTTGAGTATCCTTTTGCCCGCGCTTTAAATATGAATCCGGCAAGTTTATTGTTTTTATCATAACCCCGATAATAAAGAATTTCATCCGTGGATTGAACCGGTTCAAAGCGGTTGGCTTGCGGCACTACTTGCGTAAGCGCTTTGTCAATTTCATTTTGTGCCTGTTTATCTATTTGGGGCTTGGTAAATGAATAGACGCCCGCTAAGAGGCCGCTGGCTATCAGGCATATAGCGGAAAGTATTAAGCCATACTTTAAAACTTCTTTCATTTTAACGTTTTAATTTTGGCCTGTTTTATGGATTGAACTAACCTGCGGTTAGTCGGGCACACATAACTGCATATGCCGCATTCTATGCAATCCGCTGAACCATAAATCAAAGCCTGCTCCCAGTTTTCGTTTCGCGAGGCAAGGTCGATAAGGGTCGGCATAAGGCTCATCGGGCACTCTCTTACGCAACTGCCGCAACGAATACATGGCCCTTCCTCGCCCAGTAAATAGTCTTTACTTAAAAATAAAAATCCCCCTGTTCCTTTTAGCACGGGGTAATTTAAATTATCCAAAGCAATGCCCATCATTGGCCCGCCGCAGATAATTTTTTTCGGTTCGGTTTTAAACTGCAATACGCCTTTGTCGAAAAGTTCGTTGAGAGGCGTGCCTATTTTTACCCAAACATTTTTAGGTGAAACCAAAGCGTCTCCGGCAAAAGTAACCAGCCTTTCGATAAGCGGTTTATCGAAATAAACCGCTTCATATATCGCAAAACACGTTGCGACATTGTGCACAATGCAACCTACATCCAGGGGCAGGCCTCCTGATGGCACTTTGCTTTTCTTCGTAGAATAAATCAATTGCTTCTCTCCGCCCTGGGGATATGCGGTTTTAAGTATCTCCAGGGAAAAGTTTGGGAGCTTATATTTTTTAAGGCTAAATGCCAGATGAAGTTTTTTTCTCGCCTCTGTTTTATTGTCTTCAACAACAAAAATAACTTCACGAGGCTCAATTATTTTGCAGATTATTTCTATGCCTTTAAATATTTCATCCAGTTTTTCTACCATAAGCCTGTAGTCAGAGGCTAAATATGGTTCGCATTCGCAGCCATTGATTATAAGTGTTTCTATTTTTTTAGGCGGGCGTAACTTTACATGCGTTGGAAATGCAGCTCCGCCCATTCCAACTATTCCGGAGTCCCTGATTATTTGTAAAAGAGCTTCTTTGCCGATTGCACCTATTTTTTCTCTTGGTATGAATTTGTGTTCTTCTGTTTCTATGGGTTCAGCAATAATGCATTTTGCTTTTTTTAATATTGGATGGTACCAATCATCAATACTTATAATTTTTATTTTTTTTGGCGCATGCAAACGTGCGGAGATATGGCCGTCTTCAAGCGCTATAACTTGAGCGCATTCCGCTATGTCCTGGGGTTTTACGCAGGCCTGTGACGGCCTGCCGGTATGCTGGGATAACGGCAAATATAACCTTTGCGGGTTTAGAAATTTTTCGCAAGATAAATTATGCTGCGGAGATTTATGTTCTTCTACTCTAAGCATCAGATTTTTCTCTCAAGAAAATATATGACAAAATCATAGTTATTATACCTACGGCGATAATTATTGTAAAGGGAGTGAATTTCTCGGCAAGGTAAGAGGCTATAAACATAAAAACAATAAAAGCGATATGTATTATTATTTCCAAAGAACTAAAAATTCTGCCCCAAAATTTATCTTCGCTTTCATTGTGAATCAGAGTGTTTACTGCGATAACTACAGGTGAAGCAATTAAACCAAGAATGAAACATGAGATAAAAGCAAAAAGCTTATACGGATAAAATCTTAAAAGCGAGACAAACGTAATCAGGTAAAGGCTCGAAGACAACAAGGAAAGGTTTATTGTTTTTCGTATGGGCACGTTCGAACCGATTTTTCCATAAAAAAGAGAACCGATGAATAGCCCCGCTCCTGAGCCTACCGCAAGCCAGCCAAGAGCAAATGTCCCGGTTGAAAGCGTCTGCTGTATAAAAACAATAAAAATAGTATACAGGGAGCCGATTAAAGCAAAAAGAATGAACTGGACTTTAGCAGCATAACGTGTCTCTTTCGAGCTTAATATGTATTTTAATCCTTCCCGTATTTCGAAAATAAATGAATTTTTAACTTTTATGATTGCGTTTTTGCCTAATTCCAGAATATCTTTGGGGTCAAATTTCGCCTTTTCCTGCATGCGCATCATGCTTATTAATATTCCGGAAACTACAAATGTCATAGCATTTATAAAAAATGCCTGCTCAACTCCCCATTTTTCAACAATCATTCCTCCGAAGCCAAATCCCAGGACAGCTGCTATGGTCGCCGTTACCGAGACCAGGGAGTTCGCCATAAAAAAGCTTTCTTTTTCAACCAGGGATGGTATTACTGCCATTTTGGCGGGAATAAAAAATCTTCCAACGCAGAAAGACAAAAAAATCAGAAAATATACCAGAGGTATGGAATGAAACTTGGAAACCGCTACCGGAATAAGAAAAATACATAAAGAGCGCAAAAAATCGCTTATATACATGGTTTTTCGTTTGTCCCACCTGTCAACATAAACTCCGGAAATTGGAGAAATCAAAAATACCGGAATTATCGCCAGACTAAACATTTTAGCGAGGCCCAGGGAAGAACCAGGGTTTAACTTGTAAACAAGGCCAATCAAAGCCATTTGTGTGAGCCGGTCTCCGAATTGCGCTATAATCTGGCTTATCCAAAGAAAAACAAAATTTTTACGGCGTAAAATTTTTAAATATCCTTGTATCATAAAATAATAAATTGAATCATTTTGCTGGTTGCCACCAAAAAAAGCCCACGAGAGGGGTCGAACCTCCGACCTGCGCTTTACGAAAGCGCTGCTCTGCCAACTGAGCTACGTGGGCGAAAGACTCAAGACCAAATAGATTGTAACAAAAACAGAAGTATATCACAAGAAAACTTTTAATAAGGCCAATATTTTTCCAAGCCTCGCCGCTACGGGCGGCAGGCAGGAAACACAGCGCTAATTTTTTGTAACAACGTTAAGTTTGTATATCAAAGATTTACGCTAAAGCAAGTTTTTTGAATTTAATTCAAACATACTTTCAAAAATAAGTGCTGGGTAAATTCAGCCTAACATTTTTTTCTACAGCCTCTTTGAAAAAAGTTGGCTTTATTTAAAAAAATACTTGCAAGAGTAGTTAAATGTTGTTACATTTATATTATAAACATATGTTAGGCAAAAATAAAAAATTAACAACACCGTATTACTTAATTTACGAAAGTAAATTATTAAAAAATTTAAAAATAATTGAACGCATAAAAAAAGCCTGCGGCGCTAAATTTGTGCTGGCGCTAAAATGCTTTTCTACGTGGAGCGTGTTTCCTCTTATGCGTAAATACTTGGATGGAACAACGAGCAGCTCATTATATGAGGCGCGCTTAGGGTGCGAAAAATTTAAAAAAGAGGTTCATGCCTATAGTGTTGCATATTCATCTGATGAGATAAAGCAGATAAAGCGATACGCAGATAAAATCATTTTTAATTCAATATCACAGTTGAAAATGTTTTATCGTTATATGGGCCATTTAGAAATTGGGTTAAGAATTAATCCGGGGGTCAGTTTCTCTTGTTTTGACCTGGCTAATCCGGCTAGGCGTTATAGCCGCCTTGGAGCAACTAACAAAAAGGCATTATTAAAGATAATTCCGTTGATTGATGGCGTTATGTTTCATTTTAATTGTGAAAATAATGATTTTGAAAATTTTTCTTCAAACATCGATTTTATAAGCCGTAAATACGGTGGTTTGTTTGACAAGCTAAAATGGGTAAGTTTTGGCGGCGGTATTTATTTTACTAAAGAAGGCTACCCGGTGGATAAATTTTGCAAAAAAGTAAATGAATTTAGCAGAAAATTTTCCGTGCAGGTATATTTTGAGCCAGGCGAAACAGTTATTACTCAATCAGCCCAGCTTGTGACAAAAGTATTAGATATCGTTCATAATGGCATAGATGTCGCGATAGTTGATTCCTCCGTTGAAGCACATATGCTGGATTTGCTTACTTACAGGCTTAGTGCAAAAATAAAGTCTGAAGATTCCGGATACTTTAAATATCAAATTGCGGGACGCTCCTGTTTGGCCGGAGATGTGTTCGGTACGTACCGGTTCAAATCCCGCCTGAAGATAGGAAGTATTTTACGAATTAATGATGCAGCCGGTTACACAATGGTTAAAAAAAATTGGTTTAACGGCCTTTCAATGCCTTCAATTGCCGTAAAAAGGCTGAACGGCACAATTGATGTAATTCGTAATTTCGAATATAATGACTTCGTAAACAGCTTATCGTAAAAATGAAAATAAAAGCAAATAGCCGTTTCAATATTAACCCCGCCTCGCCTATATATGCGGTAAATTTTTCAATAAAAATTTACCGCAAGCTCAGCGGGGTTAATTCGCCTCGACGTTACGCCGAGGCGAATTAAGGAGGATAAATTAAGATGAAAAAAAATGTACTGATTATTGGTGCTGGGGGCGTTGCTGAAGTAGCTGCGCATAAGTGTGCTCAGAACAATGATGTTTTAGGAGATATCTGCATTGCATCCCGGAGGCAAGACAAGTGCGATGTAATAATTGAAAGCGTTAAAAGAAAAAATAACATCAAAGATAAAACCAAAAAAATATATTCACGTCAAATAGATGCGTTGGATATTCCTGCTACTGTAAAACTAATAAAAGAAACAAATTCAGAAATCGTGATGAACCTTGCTCAGGCCTATGTGAACATGTCTGTGCTTGAGGCATGCATCAAGGCGAAGGTTGCTTATATGGATACCGCAATACATGAAGAACCGAATAAAGAGATCGGAAGAGCGTC
>JAQVOZ010000061.1 GCA_028702365.1 Candidatus Omnitrophota bacterium
GCCTGTTCTGTACCCCGGTCAATTCTCCATTCCCTGAAGGATTACAGCCTGTTAGACTGAATAGTGTAGCGAGTATTAATCCTATTAAAAGCAGTTTTTTCATAGCTCAAATATATGGCTTTCATTTTACGATAAATAGCAACGCAAATCTGTCCGGAACAATTTTTGCCATAAAGTACCTGATTCGCCGAGGCAAAAAACTTAGCAAGAAAGCAATTGATTGCTTTAACTTCCTGAATATTGATTTAGTTCTTCTTATATCATCCAGTATTGCATCGCGCATTGTAAAGGCTGGCACAAAATCTATCCACTCTATAGAAAAATTAGCATTCTTTAATTCCGAGATAATATCTTTGAGATAATACCTTCTTACATGATGCACTCCGTCTGCCGGCATGTTGGGTTGACCTATATATAAAATACCGCCGGATTTTAAAATTCTATTTGTTTCAGAAAGAGTTATTTGAGGAGACTTTAGATGCTCTAATACTTCAAAACAAAAAGCAATATCATAACTTTTGCTTTCGATAGGAAAAGTTTTTTCGATATCAGCGTTTATTGTTCCAAAACCGACACTGCCGGCTACTTCAACGCCTGAATCTGATATGTCAATTATATCTGCATTTTTTATACCTAGGTAAGAAAGAAAATGGCCGTTTCCTCCGCCAACATCTAGAATTTTAGCATTATCCGATACAACCAAACGGGATTTTACTTTATCGTAAAGTTTTTGATAATATTGACGCTTATCTCTAGCTTGCCAAGTATTTACCCAATAATTTTTATATATATTGCTTTCGCCCATTTGATATATTTTGACAATAGCAAAGCGAAGGCGCCGAACCCTGTGTCTGGCGAGCCGCCGCCAATATCCAAGACCACTGAATTCTGGTCTAAATCGAGCAACTCAATAGCTTTGAAATATTCCCAAAACCTTTGGCTTAATTCGCCTCCGCAACAATCTTTGTTGTCAGGATTTCGGCCATCCCATTCAGACGGAAAATTCTTTGTTGAAAATTTAGACCATAATTCTGATTTAATTTTCTGCGTTAATTCATTTATCATATAATATATTATATCAGATTATCTGGAATAAAAAAAATAAACAACCCTTTTTATTTAAATACTTATGGCCATAATTTAATTTTTAAGAAACGAATTTTCTGTAATTTGCATTTGTTGAGCTTAAGACTAATTCATTAGGGTACATTTTTTGCCTTTTCCAATAAAATAAACTCAGGCAGAAATATTTTCCTGCCTGAGTTTTGTGCTGCAAAATTTACCAGCTTCTCCTGCCCTGGTTAGTTTTGCTGAGGCCTTACTATATTACAAGTGCCCGCACTACCGCCAGCACATTGAAATATTCCATTTGCCTGTATACTAAGCGTATAAGTATTGCCGGTCTGATTCTGCGTAGCGTTTCTTGTTACCCTGGCTATAATGCTGCCGGGAGAATTTTGCGGGTCTATGCCTGCTATTAGTGTTGGTGCACCAAAAAACTTAAGCGTTGCAGTGGGGTCACTGATGTCAAGGCTGGCCATGACACCCACGGTTCTACCGCGCTCTGCAGCGTATCTTAATTGAGCGCTCCGTATAGAGCCAAGAAGAGCAATTCCTTCTGCTGCGCGGCCTCTTTCAGCAACTCTGAAAAATTGAGGTAAACCCACCATTGCGAGAATGCCTATGATTACCACTACAATAATCAATTCCATCAATGTAAAACCCCTTTTCATCTTGCACCTCCCCGTTTGAATGAAACATACAATCGACATATAAGTCTACTAGCCATCCTTGTTGCATCGATGTCACACATTTGACGACTGAGACTAATGTTTTCCACCTCCTTTTTAAAATTAAAAATTAGTCCTATACGCCCCAATAAAAGGATCTGCGCCCTTTTAAATTTCACTAAAACCGTGCCGGATGTATATTTTGATATTTTATTTTTACCGGCAACAAAAATGGCCTTAGCAAATATTTCTGACGCAGATAATATTTTTCCTAAGAAAAGCTGCTGGTTTCTGAATATTAAAATAGAGTGGGCGGATGGATTAAAAACTTTTAAATAGTTAGAGAATGCGGAAAGTTTAAAATTCCAATATGCAGAATAAACGATTTCTGCCAGATATGTGTTTAAGTTTAGCTGGGTGTTAAAAACTATAGATAAGGCAAGAGTGCCGGCGGATAAGGAATATTTTTCTTGTCGGGCAATATAAGCAAGAAGGTAATGATACAGATATCGCGGAAGGCAAAGTAGAAGATAATTTTCAGTAAATAGGTGTTCAAAAAACGGGGGCCCCTGCGCTTTTATAGGTGAAAGTTTTATTTCTGTATCACCGATAACTCTATCGTCGCGCATAAGAAGCTTTGTAAGGGAAGTAAAAAGAGTGAATATGGCTGACTGAACAGACGCAGAAATGACATCGTAGTATGAATACATCTTAGGCATAAGAGAAGAATATCGCAAGGCTCCTACAAAAAAAACGCCAGCCTTATGTGTACAACTTTTCCCAAAGAAAAAAAGTTTTTGGCTGTGCTCTGTAACACTTAAGGTAGTGGCGTAAGGAAGATTGATACGGACACTACGCAAAACAGGCGCGCCAAGAGAAACAGTAATTTCGGCGCAAAGCATAAGAAGAAATAAGAAAATAATTTTGCGGGCGGGCGAAAGATAGTTTTCTTTAAGCTTACGGTAGCAGAACGAACTAAGCCTTTCATAAAAGCGCAAACCGAAACTGCGCTGTAATATTTTTCTGGTTTTGGCGAAATATCTTTTTACCATATTTTTAAGATTATTCCGCCACAGATTCGCCTATTATCCTTCATTGTGAAGACAAAGCTTCAATTCGGATATAACATAGAGTTTTTCGAATAACAAGGCAAAAAGGCAGATTTTTTCTATTTCTGTGATTTAGATACCGGGATTGCCCTTATTATATATAGGTAAGCCTGAATCGTGAAAACGTTTTCGTTTTAAGAAATTATTTTCGGGAATTTGCCAGCCCTGGCGGGTTAATCTATTAAAGAAAATAAATGTTCGCTAAATATAAGCTTTGTTTTTCCCAGTGAATCTCCTCGGGCTAAAGCCCGTGGATTTCTGCGCGTCGATTAAAATAAATTTCTAACCTTTTAGTTTTCTCGAGGCCTTACTAGTTGGCATGCACCTGCGAGGCCGCCTGCGCATGTAAAAATTCCATTTGCCTGTATGCCTAAAACATAATTATTACCAGCCTGATTTTGATTAGCGTTTCTTGTTACTGTTGCTACAACAGCACCGGGGTTGTTCTGCGGATCTACGCCTGCTACTAATATAGGGGCGTTAAAAAATTTAAGCGACGGGCTTGGGTCCGTAATATCAAGGTCAGTAATGACGCCTGCAGTTGTGCTGTGCTCTGCAGCAAATCTTAATTGAGCATTCCCTATATAGCTTAACAGGGTAACTCCTTCTGCTGCGTGGCCCCTTTCAACAACTCTGAAAAATTGTGGTAAAGCTATCATTGCGAGAATGCCTATGATTACTATTATGATAACCAATTCCATCAATGTAAAACACTTTTTCATTTTACACCTCCCCGCCAAAATGGAATATATAATTAATGTCTTATTTTACCATAATTTCGAGATTGCCGTCAGTATTATATATTTGTTACGATTTTCAGGAATTTGCGCTTACTGAGCTCTTGGAAGGTAAATTAGCGGGCTTTGCGTTTTATTGGCTTTTATTTTGATACAGAATAAAAACATTAAGAATCAAGCGTTGGGTTGCTGGAATTTAAACTGTTCTTTTACTTTGGGGCGGGTAAAGAAAAATATTATGGTTAAATACCATAGAAAAAATATCACATTTAATATTGATACAATTATTAATCTTCCTATTCTTGGTGCATTTTCTAATACTTTGCTATAAGTCTGTTTTAATGTTTCCTGTTTTTCAGGTGGATATTTTTTTATGTCTTCTTCAAAACTAGCCATCGCTTTTTCTTTATATTCTTGCATTTCTAATAATTGCCCTGCTGATTTTTCTTGTGACCGAATAAATTCTTTATTTTCGGCTATTGGCATCAAAAATTGCAACCCTATATAAAATATCATCAACTTTACTAAAAATCTCCTTGCCCATTCTTTTAGTCTTAAAATGTTAATACCTAAGGTGATTTCGAACAGCGAAAGAACAACAATTAAGATATACAAAATTATTCCGTAGGGTTTCAAAAAAGACTCCAAGTGAAGCTTAATACACTTGGGATATAGGGTATACAGCAATGCTAGCGCAGTAGATAAAATAATTAATACCGCAAAGATGGTTACCCCTATTGATCTTTTCTTATCGCTCACACTTAACGCTCCTTTTATTCTATACAACCCTAATCGTCGGCAACGATTTTCAAAAATTTGCGCTTGCCCAGCTTAAGAACCAATCCCCGGGAAGGAATTTTTAGGGTTTGATCTTTTACGGTTGAGGTTTTGGATGGGTCAGCTTCTACGATTGAAATTCCTCCCTGCGCCAGCAGGCGGCGGGCTTCATTTTTGGAGAGAACTATTTTCTGGCTGAAAAGCACTTCTATCAAATCTACGTTTTCCTTGCTTGCATGATATATTGGTATATCTTTCGGCAGTTCTTTATTGGAAAATATTTTTTCAAATTCTTCTTTTTCTTTTTTGCCGGATTCTTTGGAATAATAAAAAGAAACTATCTCCTCGGCAAGCATAAGTTTTGCTTCTTTAGGGTGCATCTTTTTTACTTTTTCAAGCGGGATATCCGTAAGCAACCGGAAATATTCAAGCATTACTTCATCGGATATGCTCATAAGCTTTCCAAACATACTTTTTGGCTCTTCAGTTATACCTATATAATTGCCTAAAGACTTGGACATCTTATTTTTGCCATCTAAGCCCACAAGCAGCGGCATAGTAACTATTGCCTGCGAAGGCTTTCCGTAAACTTCCTGTAAGTGTCTGCCGACAATTAAATTAAATTTCTGGTCTGTTCCGCCAAATTCTATGTCAGCGTCCATCATAACCGAGTCATAGCCCTGAATCAAAGGATAAACCATTTCAACTATTGTTAACGGGCGGTTTTCCTTCATGCGCAGGCTAAAATCATCCCTTTCAAGCATTCTTGCAACAGTATAGGAAGAAAGCAGAGAAAGGAATTTCGATATGTCCATTGCTTTATACCAGGTGCTGTTAAAAATTATTTTTGTCTTTTGTTTATCGAGAATTTTAAAGGCCTGTTCCGTGTAGGTTGAGGCATTATCTTTAATTTCATCTTCGCTTAAAACAGGCCGCAAGATGCTTCTTCCGGAAGGGTCGCCGATTTTGGCGGTGAAATCACCGATAATTAAATTAACGAAGTGGCCTAAGTCCTGGAGTTTACGCAGTTTGCGAAGCAGGACGGTGTGGCCAAGATGGATGTCTCTTGCGGTTGGGTCAAAGCCGATTTTTAATTTCAGAGGCTTGTTGCTTGTTAAAGATTTCTCGAGTTTGCTGGTGAGCTCATCTAGCGAAATTACATCAACGGCGTTCTCTTTTATGCAATCGAGATGGCGTTCGATTTCTTTTTTCACTCAGCTTAAGACTCCTTTTAAAATATTTACCGAAACTAGGCCTGGCTTGCCTGTGCTTCTGTCCTTGCTGAAAGGCCTATCTTAGCAGAGCCTGGGTCAATTTTTATAATCTTTACTTTAAGCTTATCCGCGGGTTTTAGCTTTTCCATTACTTCTTTGTCTATTTCTCCTGAAAAAACCAGGCCCTCGAGTTCTTCTTCAAGCTTTACAAACACACCGAAATTAGTAACCTTTACAACCTCGCCTTCTAAAATCGTGTCTATCGGATATTTTGCCTGTATTGCATCCCACGGGTCGGCTGAAAGTTGTTTTATGCCTAAAATTATTTTCCTGCTTGCCTTGTCTATGCCCAAAACTTTAAAACTTAGATTGGCGCCTCTTTTAAGGACTTCCTGGGCGCGGGTTACGCGCTTGGTCCAGGAAATATCTTCATTGTATATTACACCTTCAAGGCCGTTTTCAAGCTCGGCGTAAGCACAGCCGTCGCCATAGCCTGTTACCTTTCCTTTTACTTCCGAATCCATGGTTATAAGGCTTTCCACATCTTCCCATGGGTCGCGCTCCAGGTGCCTTATGCTTAATGAAATTTTTCTCTCGTTAGGTTCAATACTTATAACCTTTGCCTCGATAGCATCTCCTACCGCAAACATTTCATAAAGATTAAGGAATTTCTTGGTCCAGGAAATTTCGCTTACATGCACAAGCCCTTCAATGCCTTTCTCAAGCTCAACGAATATTCCGTAATTCTGAATGTTTGTAATTCTTCCCTTTATTGTGGTGCCTGATGGATATTTTTGCTCTATTTCTTTCCATGGGTCGGGCGTTGTCTGCTTAAGGCCGAGAGAAATTTTGCCTTTTTCTCTATCAAAGTTAAGAATCATTACCGAAATTTCGTCTCCCACTGCAACTATTTCGGAAGGATGGCTGATTTTTTTCCAGCTCATATCCGCAATATGAAGCAACCCGTCAAGGCCTCCCAAATCTATAAACGCTCCGAAGTTAGTAACGCTCTTTACTTTGCCTTTTAGGGTTTTACCTATTTCCATCTCTTCCCATATTTTCTTACGGGATATTTCTTTTTCCATTCTTACGGCGTCTTTACGCGAAAGAATGAAATTTTCCTTATTTTTTGTCATTTTAACTATCTGCAAGAAACACTTTTTAGCGGCTGTAGGCTCTTCGCCTGCGTGCCGGTAGCCGGAAAGGCTTTGCGGCAAGAATCCCTCGACGCCGAAAACTTCAACAATGTAACCGCCTTTTACCTTACGTAGTATTGAGCCCTCGACCAAGTCGCCCTCTTTGTGTTCATTAATTAAGGTATACCAACCTTTTGATTCTCTGGCGCGCTTAAAGGAAAGTATTATTTTTCCATCTTCGTTTTCAACGTTTTCAACGTATACGTCAACTTCCTTTAGATTCTCGATATCCACACCTGCAAATTCATCGCGCGGCAGCATACCTTCTGACTTGTAGCCCACATCAACTATAACCTCTTTTTGGGTTACGCTGACAATTTTGCCTTTTACGATTTCTCCTTCCTTCAATTCCTTGATTGAAGCGTAATAGGCATTTTCCAGTTCTGATGATACTTTTTCCATTAGCTTTAAACCTCCAATTTATCCCAGGTTAACCCAGGATTAAATATCTAATTTTTCCCTTAAAGTTACCTTACTGGGTATGCGATATCTAATAATAACCGCAGCTTTACGGGGCAACAATTATCTCTTAAAGAGTTGTTTTTGTCAATAACTATAAGCTTTCAGTCTTCAGCCCCCCCCCTGGGGGCCTTCAAGGGCAAGCTGAAAGCTTTTCAAAGGTTTTTTATGGTTTCAACCACTTTTGCTGTCACCTGGTGACGGGTATCTTGGCCCTCTAAACCCTTTACTTTGGAAAAAATAACCTTTATTTTGCCGAATCTTACGAACCTAG
>JAQVOZ010000062.1 GCA_028702365.1 Candidatus Omnitrophota bacterium
AAAGCGATTTTTTATATACGGGCAATTCATCATGGGTAATACCTTCTTTTTCCAGTTCTTTTACCAGGCGGCCTCCTCCGCTTATAACGATGTTTTCTATGTCGGCTTCCTTGGCGGCGGAACTTTTGAAATAAGCGGTTAAATCAATTACTCCGCGCTCGACACCGCCTACTTCCATGCGTGGCAAAATTTGCATTATGCGCATCAAATCCTCCTGGATGAATTTTAATCCCTTTGCCAGCCCAACAGGACGCCCTGTTGGGCTGCCTTCGGTAGTCAGTCCCGTGCGGGCTCCAGTTAAAATAACCTTCTAATCGCCTGTTTTATCAGGGTTCGATTATCTTCGAAAACAGATGAAGTCGTCGGTTTGATTTCATCTATATTATACGGGTTATCGATAAAATTGACATCTTTTTCCAGAGACTGCAGAAAAACTTTGTGTTTATCCATATATTTTTCAAGAAGCACGCATACGCACGGTTTTTTAAATGCTAATACTTCAGAAATCATGGAAATGCTTTCGCTGCTTACAAATACTATTTCTGAAAGGTTTACAAATCCCTCGAATACAAAATCATAGTTTTCCTTAGTTGGAATTACAATTGCTTCCAGGTTTTTAAAACCATAGAGTTCTTTTTCGATTAATTCTTCTACTTCTTTTTGGCTCCTGCGAGACGTGCTTACCAGCAACTTGAAATTTTTCATGGATGAAAATTTTTTCAATTTTTTCAGGAATAGTTGCATATTTTCCATATATGTTTTTTTGTCGGACAGATGTCCACCGCAAAAAAATGAGATTTTTCTGCTGGAATCGAGATTAAAGAATTTTCTGCAGTTTTCTGTTTTTTCTTTAATATTTTCCGGATAGGAAAGAGCTCCCTTGATTATAACGGAGTCTTTGGCGCTTATGCGGTCGTGTGAAGGGATTATGCTCAAGTCAAATTTTCTAAGCGGCGTATTGGGCCGTAATATTACAACTGATTTCGCCCCCAAGGTTGATGCAACTATGCGGTTTATGGAAGCTACGCTGCTGCCGGTAGATAATACGATATCCGCAGTGGTTTCTTTTATTTTACGAAGAGCCTCTCTGTCGGCAAGATGATTAAGGCAGCTACCGCAGCCAAGACAATGCTTTCCCGTAAAAAAAGCGCAAACTTCATAAATAAACCTTACAATTTTTCCTGTAGCCTTTACCTCTATGACTCTGTTTTTTACTTTAAGGTCTTCTTCTTTGAAAATGGATAAAAGCGCCTGTGATTGTTTTAAATGCCCGGCTTTACCGTCGCTAAGTATTAGTATATCTATATCTTTTTTGCGCTTAAATCTTTTGTAGAACCAGAGATACTCCCAGGGGTATTCTTTCAGGTATCCTTCGTATGTTTTATTGAGTTCGGTCAAGAGTTCATGTTCGTCCATATTGCCGGTATCGATAGGTTTTCCTATTTCAATTACGTGTGATAACCCTTTTTTTCTATAGCCGAAACAGGGGTATATTTTTTTATTAAGTTTCTTAGCGAGATATACCGCGCCTTTAGGCGTTGGAACAGAATGTGAAAAAAAATCGACATTCAAAGCATTGTCTTCCGCGCCATGGTCGATGACCATGCCTATAAGAAAACCCTCATAAAGAGCTTTAATCGCTTTTTTTATGGTGAAGCATACTTCAAGCGAGTATCTACCGCGTAACTCGCTCAAAAATTTGTCGAATTTTTTTTGTTTTTGTTCTTTTGCGAACATCTTGTATTTTAATTCTTTCGCAATGAAAAAATTATAAAGTTCCCAGCTTCCTTCATGTATTGCAACTAAAATTCCGCCGCCAGGAGCCACATTTTCTTTTCCCTTAAGCTCAATCCGGCGGTAGAGTCGTTTGGCTATCAGGCTTTCGATGAGGCTTAGTCCGAAATTGCGGAAAGAATGCCTGACTATTGTCTTAATCTCCCGATTTGTTTTTTGCTCAAATACAGATTTTACGTTTTTAAAAGAGATTTCCCATTTTTTCCTGTTTAAGCATAAAAAAAATCCTATCGAATTTCCTATTGCTAAGCATAGCGTTAAAGGAAGTTTTTCCAGTATTTTTTGTATAAATTTAGCTAAATAATACATATTATTGCAGCCTGCCTGTTAAATCGTCCAGGAACCTTTGCTCCTCGGCTATTTTCATTTCAATTTCCAGGATATAAAAATTTATCTTTGAATCAGCATCTGGCAGATGATACTTGTCTTTTTCGGTTATGATAACATCATGTATGCCTTCCTTGAGGAGATTTTCCTGCAAAGAATTAAAATCATCTGTAGTTAAATCGTAATGATCCGGATAGGTTATTTTTCTGCATACTTTAATGCCCAATTCTTCAAGTTTATTAAAAAAACCCCGGGGGTAGCCTATGCCTGTAAGGGCGGCAAGTTTTTTTTCCTTTATGGCGCCTAGATTCATTTCTTTATTTTTCATATCGATAATTCGGTTAAATTGATATTCCGCTGTATATATTGACAAATGATTAAACTTAGATTGCAGGTTGGCTGTCAGCTCCCCGATATTATTAAGTTCGTTTTTGTGATTTATTATCAGAATATCAGCACGTCTCAAGGCTATTAACGGTTCCCTAAAAAAATCTGCAGGAATCAGCCGATGTTTTCTTTTTAATTCCCGCGCGCCCATAACCAGGATATTTATGTTGCGGTATAGTTTACGGTATTGAAATCCATCGTCAAGAATAAACAAATCAAATTTATCGGAAAGCCTATTTGTAAGTTTTACCCTGTTTATCGATGTAAAAACCTGCACCTTTCTTTCTTCAAACAGTTTTCTTTCATCAAGCCCGTAGCCCCGGCGCAAAACAGCAACTTTTAATTGAGGCATAAATTTCTGATAAAGAAAATAGGAAAGAGTAGTTTTTCCGCTCCCGCCCCATGAAAGATTGCCTATGCTTATAACGCTGGCTCTGCACTTATATGTTTTAAATATACCGCTATTATAAAGAAAATTTCTGCCTGTTACAATGGCGCCGTATATTAAGGAAAGTAAAAAAAAGAAAAAATAAATGATTTTTTCAATTATATTGCGTTTTTCTTTTTCAAGAAAATTTATATACCACTCGTTTAGTCGACGCATTTTAATATTATTTTTAAATTTTCATCCAGGCTTTTTCGTTCTTCCTCAAAGACGCGTGCGCAGCGCAGCGAAATTTCTTTACGTAAGGCGCTGCTATCTATCAATTCAAGTAATTTCTCTTTTAATTCCGTTTGATTCGTTATCTGTATGCCGGCTTTATTCTCGAGTATTGTTTCTTCTATGTCGCTAAAGTTTGCCATGGATGGTCCGAACAGGGTAGGCTTTAGAAAAAATATCGGCTCAAGTATATTGTGCCCGCCGTAATTAGCAAGGCTTCCTCCGACAAAAGAAATATCTGAAAAGCTATAGAAATACAATAATTCGCCCATAGTATCAAGAAGAAAAACTTTGTTGTCTTGCTGCCCTATTTTGCTGGGGTCACTTAGCCTTATGGGATTAAATCCGTAAGATTTGACGGTTTTTTCTATCCCGGTTATTCTTTCCGGATGCCGGGGTGCAATAATCAGGGAAACGTTTTTACCTAATTCTTTTATCTCCTTGTATGCCGCTAATATAATTTCTTCCTCCGGATTGTGGGTGCTGCCGGCTACAATTAAACACGAACTCTCTTTCTTCAGCAAATTTAAATATTTATTGCGGAGATTCTGTAACTGTTTTTCATCTATGTCAAGGCTTTCAAATTTCATATTTCCGCTTACTATGGTTGTTGCTTTATCTGCACCAAGATGCACGAATCTATTTTTGTACATTTTATTCTGCGCGCCGATGTAATTGCACTTTAGCAAAGTTTTGCGTATAAAGGGACGTATCATTTTATAACGTTTGAATGCCCTGTCGGATATTCTTGCATTTACAACTACAATAGGAATATGTTTCTTCTTGAGGCGATAAAATAAGTTTGGCCAGAGTTCTGTTTCTGCTACTATCAGTATTTTAGGCTGAAATGCCAATATCGCTTTCTTTATAACGAAAGATATATCGAACGGAAAGAAAAATATCCTGGCAAAGCCGGCATATTTCTTCTTGGCTAGTTTATTTGCGCTAAGCGTTGTGGTTGTGATTATTATTTCATAACCGAAAAGCTCATGTATTCTTTTTGCCAATTTCTCTATGAGGTTTAATTCACCTACGCTTACGACATGTATCCAAATCGTATTATGCAACTTAGATTCTGTTTTACCGGCAAACCCCATTTTTTGTTTAAGGGCGGCTAGGTTAATTTTTTTTCTGCGGATATAAAATGGAAGATAAATAGCGAACCCCAGGATGAAAACTATGTCATAAATTATAAAAAATAAATATTCCATAAAATTACGCTCTAGGATGAGCCTTGTCGTAGACTTTCTTCAGGGTATCTATGGTTAAATGCGTATAAACCTGCGTAGTCGCAATACTCGAATGCCCCAATAATTCCTGAACGCTTCGTAGGTCAGCCCCTCTATTTAGAAGATGCGTTGCAAATGAATGCCTGAAAGTATGCGGGGAAACTTTTAAATTCATCGCTGCCAGGCGCATTTATTTATCTACTATCAGCCGTATTCCTCTGTCAGTTAGCTGTCCGTTATTTTTATTTATAAAAAGCGAAGGGTTTTTATCAATTCGTTTATCAATATATTTTTTTAAGCTAAGAAGAGCTGGTTCTCCGAGCGGCAGGAGCCTTTCTTTTCGTCCTTTGCCCATTACCTTTATTATAGCGCTTATTAAGTCAACATCGTTTATTCTAAGATTGGCTAATTCAGATACCCTTGCTCCCGTAGAATAAAGGGTTTCCAGTATCGATTTATCCCGAAGCCCAAGCAAAGAATCATCTTTGGGCAAGTTCAGTATCTTTACGACCTGTTCTTCCGTCAAAAATACCGGAAGATTCTTATCAAGGCGCGGGTAGATAAGAGAATCGGCCGGATTACTTTTTATCGTCTCCTCTCTGACCATAAATTTAAAAAAGCTTTTTAATGTAGAAATTTTGCGTGAGACCGTACGTTTATTCAGGTTTTTTTCGGAAAGCGATGACAAGAATTTTCGTAAGATAAAATAGTCAATTTCTTTTATGTCTTTGGGGGCGTTTGCTGCAAGAAAAGCTTCGAATTCCTTAAGGTCAATATGGTAATTCGTAATGGTATGGCCGGAATAGTTCTTTTCTATGGCCAGATAATTAAGAAACTTATCTATGTAATATGTAAAAGGAACCATCTTTTGTTATTCGACTATGTCGGTTAAATTATCGCCCTCGTTGTTATTTTCTTTTTGTCCTTTGTCTGCATCCGGGATTTCAGGTTGCGGCAGCTGCCTGGATGTATAGCGGCAAGCAGGAAACTTCGAACAGCCGTAAAAATTCTGTCCGCGTTTATTCCTTCGTTCGATAAGTTTTCCTTCTTTGCAAAGCGGGCACATTACTTCTGTTGTTATGCTTTCCGCATAGCGGCAGGCAGGAAACGTTGAGCAGCTTAAGAACCTGCCGCGTCTTGACCATTTTATAACAAGAGGGCTTTGGCACTTCGGGCAATTTTTTCCGGAAAGTTCAACTTCTTTGGTAATCAAGCTGCCTGCTTTGTCTATTTTTTCCTTGAAAGAGGGATAAAAATCTTTCAGTATTTTTTGCCATTCTATTTTTCCTTCTTCAACTTCATCCAGCTCCTCTTCCATAAGTGCGGTAAAGTCTTCGTTTATTATTTCGGAAAAATACTTTCCAAGCATCTCGCTTACTTTGATGCCCAGGTCAGTCGGCATAAGGGCATTCCGTTCTCTTTTTGTATAATTTCTTTTAAGAAGAGTATAAATTATCGGTGCATAAGTGGAAGGCCTGCCTATTCCTTTTTCTTCCAGTAATTTTACGAGCGATGCGTCATTAAACCTGGCGGGCGGTTTGGTTGTGTGTTCGAGAATCTCACATTTTTCTAAGGTTAAGCCCTGTTTGGCGTTTAACTGCGGCAGCTTCACCTCATCATCTACCCCTAATACTTTGAGGTATCCTTCAAAAACGATTTTTCTGCCTTCAGCAATAAATTCAGCAAGATTCGAAGTAATTACTGCTTTTGTGCTTTCAGATATTGCCTCACTCATCCGGGATGCGGCAAATCTCCTCCATATTAAATCGTAAAGTTTTGCCTCTTCTTCAGAAACATACGAGGCAACGTCGCGCGTTAACCTGTGTATGCTGGTTGGCCTTATGGCTTCGTGCGCCAGCTGGGCTGATTTCTTGGTTTTGTATTTATATTCTTTCTTTGTTGCGTAAGCCTCACCGAATTCTTTTGTTATAAATTCTTTCGCTTCTTCTTTGGCGCGGTCGCTTATTGCAAATGAATCGGTACGCATGTAGGTAATAAGCCCGACCATTACGTCTTTTACCTGCATGCCTTCGTATAATTTTTGCGCAACAATCATTGTCCGCTGCGAAGAGAAACGCAGTTTATTAAAAGCATCCTGTTGAAGTAGTGAGGTTGTAAATGGCGACGGCGGATTGCGTTTTGACTGCTTCTTAATTATTTCTTTTACCGCAAAGTTTTCATTTTTTATTTCTTCTATGCATTTTTGCGCAGCTTCTTTTGTCTCGAATATCGCTTTGTCAGTTTTATATTTTTCAAGCGTAGCAGTGAATGTTTCGTTGCCTGCCTTAAAGGTTGCGGAAACAGAGTAGGTGGTTTTCGGGATAAAAGCTTTTACTTCTTTTTCCCGGTCAACGATGAACTTCAATGCAACGGACTGCACGCGTCCGGCAGAAAGGCCTCTTACTATTTTTTTCCACAAAAGCGGCGAAAGATTGTAGCCGACTACTCTGTCTAGGACGCGCCGCGCAATTTGAGAATTAACTTTGTTAAGATCAAGAATTGAAGGGTTAGCGAAAGCTTCCTTAAGGGCTTCTTCGGTAATTTCATGAAACGTTATTCTGCAGAATTTTTTAGCTTCCTTAGCTAATTTTTCCTGTATGTGCCAGCCTATTGCTTCACCTTCTCTGTCAGGGTCAGTTGCGATATAGATTATTTCTTTTCCTTTAGCGCTTTTTTTGAGCTGTTTTATTATTTTTTCCTTACCGGGCATGACTTTATAATGCGGAAGAAAATTATTTTCCACATCAACAGAAATTCTTTTCGGCGGCAAATCTACGACATGGCCCATGGATGAGGTGACTTCGTAATCAGCGCCTAAAATAGCATGGATTGTTTTGGCTTTGGTCGGAGATTCAACTATTACCAGATATTTGCTCATAACTTTGTCCTTGCGAAGTAAGATGGTTTAATCTCAGAAATTGCCCCGTTTAACTGCAAATTCAATATTATTCTATTTATGGATGATTGTGCCATTTTGCTTTTTAAAATTATTTCTTCCAGGTATGCCCCGTCTGTTCCGATTAAATCAAAAACAATTGCTTCGTCTCCCTGAAGCTTCATCGCGCACTTTTCAGTTTCGGCATTTTCAAACTTTATATTAAGTTCTTCC
>JAQVOZ010000063.1 GCA_028702365.1 Candidatus Omnitrophota bacterium
CTTGCAATTATCCCATCCAAATAACTAAGGTGCCCGGTAACGAGAAATAATCCTTTTTTATTTCTTATTTTATCAAATCCTGATATTTTTATTTTTATACCCATAATAAAGACGCTAATTATGCTGAATATGTGTATAACCAGAGAAATATAACGCCGTTTATGTTTGGGTGAAAAAAAGAATAAACAATTCAGGAAGGCAAACACGAAAATAAAAAAGATAATTTGCAGAAATAAAAATAAAATCTTAAACGTTTTGATCATTGAACTTTTTTCTGTATGAAACATTCATTTTCTCTACGTCAAGCATCATAAAGAAATCTACTGTCTTAAAATAACTGTCAAAAGCGGGTTCCGAACAAATAAGCGCACCCATTTTCAAATAACCCTTGATAAGGGAAGGCAAACTACCCAAGATTTCCCTGAGATCCAAATCGCCCGTATAAGGAGTATATTTACAAATTTTTTCCTTAAGCGGGTACACCCTAAAATCATCGCCGGAGAAACAGCCTGCCCTAAAGTATGAAACGATTTTACCAACATAATCGGCATCTATGTTTTCAATACTGGGGCAGCCAAAAATATATTTTACTTTGTTTTCCAGCATAAAAGAAATTATCTGTTTCCACATAAACTTTAATATTGGAAATTTTCTGTAAGAGCCAAGCACGCAAGCTCTGCTCATCTCAAGCGCCTGGCCATGGCAGTTTTTCTTTATATTTGTAAGGTCAAATTCTGTCTCTGAGTAAAAACCATTATGCTTCTTTGCATCAGAACCTAAAAGCAGGCGGTAACCCCCGATAATCTCATTCTTTTCTTTGTCCATTACAGCAAGATGATAACTGTAGCTGTCAAATTCATCTTCCTCTTTTTCATTTTTGTCAAAAAAAACCTTGCTTCTCAAATATTTGACTTCATCTAAAAGCTTCTCATCTTTAACGAAAATTATCTCAAATCTTTCTTTACTATCAGAATACTGCATTGTTAATTTTAAATTAGCCCTTTTGACTTAATCCCTTTATACACAACCAAATGGTCCTGTTCCTGTATCAAGGGGTGTCTGGTTTTATAGAATTTTTTATAAATAAATTCGGTGATTTCTTCGCGTTGTTTTAGGCTGTATTTATGAACATTCGGATAAAGAAGAATCATCCATACAACAGCCATAAATTTTTTAAAATCATCTACGTCAAAATAGATACGGTTAGTGCGCAACTCTACCTGTGCCTTTTTAAATGCCGGCTGTTTTTGCAATTTTTTCTTAAAGGCGCGCAAATCCTGATCATCATGCACGCCAAAGAATTTACCGGCAAAATGATTATAGAGCCAGGTTGTGCTGGATTGGCTCGTACTTTTTGAACTCATAAGCACAGCGTGCATCGCTGCTTTGTGCGCTAAAAATTTAGAGTATAAATTATCGAAGATATTAAGCCAATCGCGTGCCAAACAATAATAAAGCGAATGGTGCAAGGTAACCAGATGAACCTCGCTGCTGTTTAATTTTTCCTTAAAAAAATCTTCTCTGCTTTTTGCATTTAGAAAAATTTTATTATAATCGCCCTCTATGGTAATTACATGGTCGGTACGCTGGCGCTTTATACGCTCTTTTACAACGTTAAGAGCGCAGTTGTTTATATCAAGAAGATAAAGCCCTCCGCGAAAAGCAGTTTCTAAAATTCTAAATTGCGGCTCATCACTTGAACCTATGGATAAAGCTCGCAGTTTTAGATTCAAGGGAAAAACAGAACTCAATGTCCGTATCACTTTAGCAAGCACCTCTCCTACGTCAACCTTATCATGGCTGTAACGTGACCAAATCTTGTCTTGGCCGCACATATTATCCTGGGCAGCCCGTAGACCGCTTTCGATTATTTTTTTATATGACATTTTTGGCTTTGTTGTTTAAAACTAAACTGCTATATCTTCATTCCAAAGCAAAGGGTTTTTTTTGATGAAATTTGCCATCATATCCTTGCATTTCTTCATATTCAAATTTATAATTTTTACACCGCGTTTTTTTGAATAACTTTCCGGGCCTTTAAAGGTTTTATTTTCGCCTATAACCACGACTGGAATTTTATAAAGCAAAATTGCACCCGTGCACATATCGCAAGGAGACAGCGTAGAATAAATAATACATTTTTTATAATCGGCCAGGCTAAGCCTGCCAGCATCATCAAGGCAATCCATCTCAGCATGTAAAATTGCTGAACTTCGCTGCACGCGTTTATTATATCCGCGGCCGATAATTTTACCGTTCTTAACCAGCACTGAACCAATCGGAATTCCACCGGCACTCAAGCCCAGAACAGCCTGCCTTATTGCTTCTTCCATAAACTTAACGTGCACTTTATTCATAATTTATCTACCTGCCCTTCAGCACAGATGAAAGGCGCCTGCCATATGTTTATATCTGTATGTCTACAGAAAACTCAGCATAACCGCCGTTTTTAATACTCAATTTGCCATCAACGTCTCTATACCTGATATAACGGTCAAATACACCTCCGCCGGCAAGCGTTACAGATACAAATTTGTTGATCTTGTATCCTACGCCCAATCCCACACGCATATCATTATAGATTAAAACCACATTCTTATTATTGCCCTGTTTTACTTCAAATTCAGCACCCAAGGGAAGTTCCATTTGTGTAAAAATAGTAAGCTTATCGTTGGGTGAATAAGCTATACTAGGGTCATCTGTTGTGATATTAAAAACCCATTTCTCGTCTGGCTTATACACAAATCCCGCAACCGGAAAGAATTTGTCTTTGTAGTCAGGAAGGAATGCTAACCCGCCGACAAAAACCCATTTTTCATCGGGTTTATAAATAAGAAAAGTATTAACCGGCATTCTGAAAGAAGACGTTTCGAAACGCCAGTCATCCCTGTAGATTGAAGGGCTTACTCCCAGGTTTATGTAGGTTTTATCTAAATTAAAAAAAGGTAAAACTACATCCACTCCGGTGCTTAAGCCTATTAAATGCGAGGGTAAATCAAGGCTGGAGTTTTCCTTTATGTCGATATACTCACTAGTCAGAGAAAATGTAACGGGTATTTTTTCGAAAAGTTTATATTCGTAGGAATAATCAAATTCCGATTCTATAATTTGAATGTGTGAGTTTTCGTCTTTTGTCCGCGTAGAAGGAAGAAATGTCAGGTATGACTCCACTTCCTGCTTATTTAAACTCTCTCTAAGGTTTTCTTTTTCTCCAAGAATGGCACCTTCTTTAACCGGCAAAGAATTGTGCTGCGGAGTAAGCTTATCCGGCTGCGCTATGGTTGCCTGACCGCCGGAGGCGGGCGAGCCGGTTCCACTGCTACCGGCCTGTGGCAAGCAAAAAGCTGAAGTTGTGGCAATGCCGATAAATATAATTAAGGCTAATCCTGTATGTTTCTTCATAAAATAATTGTTTTTTAATTATACCAGAAAGTTAATGAGGCAGCAATCCAGCACTTATTTGAATACCCATTTTCGAGCTAGCGAATAAGTGCTGGGTTGCGTAGCCGAATTAACCCCGCACTAATTTTTGTAACACTATTACATTAAAAAACCAAGGATTTATGCGAAATAAATCTTTTGAATTTAACCCAACACATTTTCAAAAATTAGTGCGGGGTTAATTCACAGACGGCCTATCGGCCTATATTTTTTCCCTCCGAATTTGTCTGGAAGAAATATCTGTTCATTAACAAATAGTTTGACTCGCCTTTTCCATAGAGTTACAATCAAATCAACATAATGAAAACAAAAAAATTATTTTCAATAATCATATTGTCGCTTGCGGTTATTATTGTTATTGCCTACGCATCCAATTTGCCAAAGTTATTCAAATTTGACAAGAAAGACGCGCTTAGCGAATGGCAGGAAAAAATATTCAAAAACCGGGTATTATACACGGTTGAGCCAAAAGAAGATGGCGGGCAGCTTGTTGCTAAAAGCAAGAATGCGTGTTCTGGCCTGATTTATAATATACGGTTTGACCCAAAAAAATACCCGCTGATCAGCTGGAAATGGAAGGTTCTAAAATTTCCTGAAAAAAATTATTATGCGAGTGCGCTTTTACCGAAGAAAAGCGCCGGCTTCTGGGAAAAACTTCTTGTGGCTATCGGATTAAAGCCGCAGCTCAACAAAACTAAACCGGAAAATCTGCCTGCTGCAGAAAAAACTGCAAAGGGCGGTTGGCTTGAAAGAGACGATTATGCCGCGAGAATATATGTAATATTTCCAAGCTGGATTTTTTCAAATATAAAATCAATTGAATATGTCTGGAGCGATGACCTGCCCAAAGGAACCATTATGACAAGCCCATATTTTTCAAACATAAAATTGATTGTAATCGAATCCGGAAAAAAAGACAACGACGAGTGGGTCAATGAAGAAAGAAACATATATGAAGATTACAAGCGCGCTTTTGGCACAAGCCCGGGAGGGATAGGCGCAATAGCCGTGATGACTGATACGGATAACACATTATCAACCGCGGAAGCTTTATATACCGATATAAAAGTGGGGTATAAAAATGATTAAATTCAATGACCGGAGAAAAAAGTTTTTCGCAAATCCTATGCACCGCCAGACTTTCATGCTTGTACTTATGGCGGCACTCGTGCCTGCTACAATTGTAACAATTTGCCTTTATTATTTAATCTTTGGCATTACTTCTGCAGAAGTGGGTTTTCCTGAAGCGATTGCTTATAATATTATACCTGCTGCCGAACGCGTAACCACTATATTATTGCTTACTGCTCCTCTTGCGCTTTTAATAATACTTATATTTGCCTATAAGATAACCCATCGGATAGTCGGCCCATTTGACAGGATTGTATACGAATTAGATGCGCATATAAAAGACAGAAGAAAAGGGCACATCAAAATAAGGAAATCCGACAAGTTTCACGCTTTGGTAGAAAAAATCAACCACCTGCTGGATAAAATCAAATTGCCGGTGGATTAAATTTAATATATAAATTGGCAGGTCATTCTACTTTATGGCCTGAATTGAGGTCAAATCCAAGTTTCCAGTAGATACAATTAACTTTTGCATTTTCCGTGATTTTTATTTCACTTTCCCCGCCTATGGTAACTACCCCATGCCATATTCCTTTATTTAAAATCACAGGCCTGTCCAGGTTGAAACAATGTATCTGCGCTGGCTTCTTCTCTCTTGCTACGTAAAGTATGGTTCTTCCGGCTACCGGCTCAAAACTTTCAAAAGTGTGCGGATGCTGTTCAAGCCTGTTTATAATTTTATCCCTGACTATTAAATACGCTATCCTCCAACCGACATTTTTTGGTTCTTTGCATACTATGCAAAAAAGATTGCGCTTCTTGCTTTTAAAATGCCTTGAAGGATGGTGTATCAGCCTGCCGAAGGAAACAAAATTTTTAGTTGTGATTTTTTTAACCATTAACTCTCCTTTATCATCTTCTGCGATAACCACCATAAGGCCTGCCGCCATCAAGCTCCATTATAATATGAGGCTCGCGGGGAGGATTCTTGGGCCCATATCCATTTTTTGCAGAAAAAAGATTAATCAGGTTTTTCTGGTATTCCTTAAAATAATCTCCACCGTAATATTCAAGGCGGGTATCCCCATAATTATAATCCAGGGTTAACTTATCGTAATCGGAAGAACCGGGCCAGGTATATTCTTCGGTATAAGCATTAAACTTAACCGGTTCGCCATACTTTTTCGTTAAATCCTCTTTCAGTTTAGGGCCTATATCAGTATTATTCCAAATAAGATTAACTGCGCAGAGCAGCTGGCCGGAAAGCGTAAATAAAAATACAACTTCGCAGTCTGAACCAAAAATATTTTCGTTGTAATGCATTGCATACTGTTCTTGCGACAATTCTCTTTTTTCATTTAACAAATTTTCTTCAACGGTCTTGCGCGGCGTTCCCCAGCTATAATCCCTGAATTGATAGGCAAAGGCATTGCTGTTTGCAAAGAAACACAAAGCAAGTATTAGATAAAAAAATCCCTTACGTATCATTGTGTACCTCCTTAAATTTTCCGACGTAAATCGAAATATTTACCCGAAGCGCTTCGGGTAAATATAAGCCCCTTAAAAAATGCAATTGCGTTTTTTTAATGTTAACGTTTGAAATCGCTATACGCAGCCCACCAATTAGTTATATTGTTTGTATTTACAAACCGCCATAGTTTCTTTGCGCTTTTTGTTTTAAGAAAACGCGGGGCACGCTTGGTAAACTCTATGGCTTTTTTAAAACCCTGTTCGTAATATTCTTTAGCCTGGATAAGGCACTCAAGTATATCGGCATCTCTTGCGATAATGCTTTCTTTTGTCTTTTGTTTTCTGTATTCTTCGTGCAATTTCGTCAACTCCTTACGTAATTTATCCGGCAGATTTTTAACCTGCTCAATAAAACAACGGTCCTCTGCGCTGTCTATATTTATATACCGTTGTGCCATTTTATGTAAATCGGTTATGCGCGCTTCGTGCATGTCGTTAAAAAGGGTAAGCAGGCCTACTTTGTAACAAGAAGCTTCTTCCATGCCTGCCAAAATATAGCCTATAACAGCACAACGAAAACTATGCTCGGCAACGCTTTCGGCCCCCTTAATTCCAAGCACCTGCCAGCCAGAACGCTTAATGCTTTTAAGCATGCCTGCCTCAGAGATAAATTGTATAATTTTTTTTATATCTTTTGTGTTTTTCATTTTTTCTGTTTATTTATTTCGTAACAAAAAATTGCGGCCGCCATACTTACGTTGTAGCTAAGATTTGCTCCTTTCATGGGTATTTTCGCTTTTATGTCT
This sequence comes from Candidatus Omnitrophota bacterium, assembly GCA_028702365.1. GTDB lineage: Bacteria > Omnitrophota > Gorgyraeia > Duberdicusellales > 4484-171 > JAJYOP01. The sequence continues at coordinate 6,789 of JAQVOZ010000063.1, forward strand.
ATGCGTTTTTCTACTCCGTAGCGAACACCCTCTCCTTCCGAACCAAATACAACACCCAAAGGAAATGGGATAGAAACAGTATTTAAATCCTTTGCGTCAGGAGAAAGAACTGCCCCCATAATCCATAAACCATTTTTCTTGGCTGTTATAATGGCATTTGATATATTCGATACCATTGCCACTTTAACATAATTTTCCGCGCCGCAGGCAATATGTAAAACCGTTTCATTGACCTCGCAGGCCTTGTGCTTCGGTATGATTAAAGAAAAACCGCCGAAACAGGCGATATTTCGCATTATAGCGCCAAGATTTTGAGGGTCATACACTCTATCCAGAAAAATGAGGACATCATTTTTATTTATCCCTTCATCCAGGAGTTCTTCAAAATCACTATATTGGAAATTATCGGTTTCTGCTATTATGCCCTGAAGGTTGGAGCTGTATTTTATTTTGAATAATTTATCCGGGGGCAGTTTTTTTATGGCGATATTATTCGAACTGATAAGTTTTTCTATATCGTTATCGTTAAATTTATCCTCAAGATATACCGTATGTATGCTTTTAGGATTTTTCTTAAGGCGCTCAATGACAGAATTTTTTCCGTATAAATACATATCTAAAATTAACCGTGCTTTATTTTCATTGCGGCGATCAATGCAACGAAAACCAGCGTAACTGCATTAGCCAAAATTATAGGCAGCTCACAGATCGGAAGAGC
>JAQVOZ010000064.1 GCA_028702365.1 Candidatus Omnitrophota bacterium
CCCCTTTTTTAGCCTAAGCTTACTTTATTTTGACTTTTTATAATTTCCCCTATCAGGCATGATTGAATTTTTGATTTGGTAAGCGCTTTTGAAATGGCGCTTAGGTATTTTTTACCCACTACAAACATCATACCTATACCCATATTAAAGACTGTATACATTTCGTCTTCGCAGCTGCCACCACGCTCCTGAATTGTCCTAAATATTTCAGGCACCTTCCAGGAATTTTTTTGAATAACCATGCCAAACTCTTCCGGCAAAACTTTTGTGGCTTTTTTATAAAATGCTCCGCCGGTAACATGAGCGATTGCTTTTATGGCATCTTTCGAGTAATTCGTTACGCCCAATGCACTTAAAACCGGCTTAACATATATACGGGTAGGCGCCAGTAATTCTTTTGAATACTTACGAATTCCGCTATCGCCCAAAACTTTCCTCGCGAGGGAAAAGCCGTTGGAATGCAGGCCGCTTGACGCAAGCCCTATAATTAAGTCTCCTTCTTTTATATTGTTTGCATTAACCATTTTATACTTATCGACTATACCTACGCAAAATCCGGCTAAATCATATTCGTCTGCATCATACATACCAGGCATTTCTGCGGTTTCTCCGCCGATAAGCTGGCAATTGGATTGATTGAGGCCTTTGTGGATTCCCTTAACTACATCTTTTAAAACTGCGGGTTTAACCTTGCCGCAGGCAATATAATCCAAAAAAAACAAAGGCTTTGCACCAAGACAAATAATGTCATTCACATTCATTCCCACAAGGTCCACGCCTACGCCGTCGTGAATCTTAAGTTTCTGCGCAATTTTTAATTTTGTGCCAACACCATCGGTTGAAGAAACAAGAATAGGATTTTTATATTTCTTAACGAAAGGCGACAAATCAAAAGGGCATCCAAATGCAGCTATTTTACTGAGCGGGCTGGAAGACAAAAAATTCTTAATACCGGAGACAAAACTATCAGCCTTGGCTATGTCAACTCCGGCGAGTTTATATGTATTGTGTTTCATATCAAACTTTTCCTGTCCAGCAATAAAGGCAAAGCCTGTCATGAGGAAGCCCCACAGCTTCAACCATATCTTTAATCGTCTGGAACCGAAGAGTGGTAACTTCAAGGTCTCTTGCTATCCATTCAACCATTTCACGATATTTTTCCGAGCTCTCATCTATATATTCGGAAATATCCTCAAGGTCATGGCCCTCCAATGCCTTAATAGCTTTTCGCGCAGCCAGCTCATGAATGCTTCGCGTCGAAAGGCAAAATTTACACGGAAACATAAGCGGCGGACAAGCCGGCCTCACGTGGACTTCCTTTGCTCCTGCATCCCAAAGTTTATTTATAGTAAAATTTTTAAGCTGTGTGCCGCGCACTATCGAATCTTCACATACAACGATACGGTTATTTCTGATTATCTCTTCAATCGGAATAAGTTTCATCTTGGCAATTAAGTCACGCGTTTCCTGGGAAGGAGGCGTATAACTTCTTCCGTAGCCCGGAGTATATTTGACCAGCGGCCTTTTATAAGGAATTTTCGATTCAATAGCGTAGCCTAAAGCATGCGCAACTCCGGAATCAGGAACGCCGGAAACTATATCGGCTTCAATATCTTTATCGTGTTTTGCCAAAGCTCTTCCGCAGCGCTCACGCACCACTTCAGCGTTAATCCCCTCGTAGCATGAAGCAGGAAACCCGGTATATATCCATAGAAATGTGCAAATCTTACTGTTTTTGGTCCCAGGTTTTTTCTCAACTAAACCGTCTTTAGTCATAAGAACGATCTCTCCGGGTGCCAGGTATTTTTCTATATCAAAATCTAAATTTGAAAAAGCGGTAGTTTCCGAAGTAACAGCAAGGGCACCCGGTTTTTTACCGATTACAAGGGGCGTATAGCCGAACCGGTCACGCGCGGCATAAATTCCTTCTTCGGTTAACAATAGAAGCGAACAGGAACCATCTATAACAGAAAACATTTTTTCTATGCCGTCAACCAGGTTTTTCCCCTGGGTGATGATTTTTGCCATAAGCTCGGTAACATTAACTCCACTTGTTTTTATTTCGCTGAAAGACACTCCCTTATCAAGGAGAGACGCCAGAAGCTTATCTTTGTTTTCGATTAATCCGACTGTAACAATGCAGAATTTCCCGAATTTAGAATTAAGGTAAATAGGCTGCTCATCCGAATCGCTGATTACGCCTATGCCTGACTTAGCAGAAATTTTATGATAATCATCAAAAAACTTTGATTTAAATTGTGATTGATTTATGCCGTGTATCTGCCTGATGAATGTATCATTTAAAACAGCAAGGCCGGCATACTCTGTTCCCATGTGGGAATGATAGTCTGTGCCGTAAAATAAATCTTTAACGCAATTGTCATCTGAAATAGTCCCAAAAATTCCACTCATATTTAATCGCCTTTTATTTATTGAAAATAACTATTATTCCTTCGCCCTTTCCAAAATATATTTATCCGTATAAGCAGAATGTTTTACCGGGTAATCTCCCGACCAGCAGGCATTACAATAGAATGATGCCGGGTGCTTAAAACATTTAAGCATTCCTTCCAGGCTTAAATAGCCTAAACTGTCAACGCCGAGATACGTTTCTATTTCTTTTATGGTTTTTTCGTTGGCGATTAATTTTTTCGGGTCAGGAAAATCTATGCCGTAGAAACAGCCGAACCTGTGCGGCGGGCAGGATATTCTAAGATGCACTTCTTTCGCTCCCATATCGCGGAAACTTCTAACCCTTATCCTCGAAGTTGTACCCCTTACTACAGAGTCGTCTACGATAACTACGCGTTTGCCCTTCACTACTTCCTTTAATATATTGAATTTAAGCTTCACCCCGAATTCTCTTTTTTCCTGCTGAGGCTGAATGAAGGTCCTTCCTATATAGTGATTTCTGATTATGCCTACCTCAAAAGGCAATCCTGATTCTCTGGCAAAACCAAGTGCAGCCGAGGTCCCTGAATCAGGCACTCCGATAACGATATCAGCTTTCGCCGGACGTTCGAAGGCAAGCTGCCTGCCCAATTTTTCTCTGACCAAATGGACAGTTTCGCCAAAAACCATGGAATCCGGACGCGAAAAATAAACATGCTCAAAGGCGCAAAATGCATATTTTTTCTTAGGCTCCGCATATTTTACAGAACGCAATCCATTTTTATTTATTATTACAATTTCTCCGGGTTCAACTTCCCTTATGAGCTGCGCTCCGATTAAATCCAAAGCGCAGGATTCAGAAGCTATGAATAAAGAATCGTCTTTCTTGCCTATGCAAAGCGGCCTAAAACCCATGGGATCCCTTATCCCCATAACCTCATCTTTAGTCATAAGTACAAGAGAATATGCTCCTTTTATTTTCTTCAAAGCATCGATAATTTTGCCTTCTGTGGATTTTTCTTTGGAACGCATAATCAGATGAAGAATTAATTCCGAATCAGAGGTAGTCTGGAAGATTGCACCTTTACCTTCAAGGCGTTGGCGCAGCTCCTTTGAATTTATAAGATTTCCATTGTGTGCCAGTGCAAGCGGAAGTTTGTATGAATCGACAAAAAGCGGCTGCGCGTTTCTTAAAGCGCTGGAACCGGTTGTAGAATACCTCACATGGCCTATTGCCTGATAACCTTTAAGTTTCGCTAATTGTTCGGCATCGAAGACTTCGCTTACAAGCCCCATACCCAAGTGGGCATTGAAAGTAGTCCCATCAAAAGAAATAATTCCGCAGGATTCTTCTCCGCGGTGCTGAAGCGAAAACAAGCCCAGGAATGCAAGCAGGTTAGCTTCGTTGTTATTGTAAACTCCGAACAATCCGCAGTATTCTTTTATTCTTCCCATAGTTTTATTTAAAATAATTAACGCCGTTTTCGAAAAATTTAAGCCCGAAAGGAGAAATTTCGTTTTCTTTCCAGTAGGGCCATTGATGTTTGAACATAAACCTTTCCGGATGCGGCATAAGCCCTAAAACTTTTCCTGTTCTATCGGTTATACCGGCTATATCATTCAGGGAACCATTAGGATTAAAAGGGTACTTAGCAGACTGGCCCCTTGAATCAACATAGCGCAAAGCGACCTGGCCGAGACTCTCTATTTTATCCAAAATACCTTTCTCTGCATAGAACTTTCCTTCACCATGCGCAACCGGTAAATTTATGATTTCCGGCAAATCCCGTAGCCATATTTGTGGGACGTGGGACGTTGGACGTGGGACGTTTAAATACACCCATCTATCCTCGAACCTTCCCGAATCGTTTGCATCAAGCGTAACTGTTTGCTTAAAGTCTGCGTCGGGTAATATGCCTGTTTTAGCCAACACCTGAAAACCGTTGCATATGCCTATAATCAGCCCGCCTTTGGCAATAAATTCTTTTAACTGGTCCTTAAACCAAAGCAAAAGCTCAAGGGATAAAATTTTTCCGGCGCCCAGATCGTCACCATAACTAAATCCACCGGGCATGGCAATTATCTGATAATTTTTAAGGTCATTTTTTTCCTTTACCTGGTTTACGTGGTATAAATGCGTATCTGCTCCGGCAAGAGAAAATGCAAATTCAGTTTCCTTGTCGCAATTTACACCAGCTGTGCGTATAACCAAAACTTTTGGTTTCATATTTATCTAAATTCCTTAAATGTCTTAAGCCAGGAATCTCTAAGTTCATCCAGTTTAAGGTTAATTACAATATCAGTTTCATTCGCATAAATTACAAGTTTTGGTTCTTTAGAAACACACCCGATAAGGCCGTATGCAAGGCCTTTAAACTCTTTCTCGAAAATATCCCTTTTCTCCTGAGGCACTTCGACCAGGAATCTGGTGGGCGATTCCCCAAACAAAACCTCATAGCTTGCCATGTCTTTTTCTTTTGGCACCTCATTTAGAAAAATATTTGCGCCGAGGTTAGCCCCCATACACATCTCGCTTACAGCGACTGCCAGGCCCCCTTCCGATAAATCATGGCAAGCCACGGCTAATTTTTTATTTATTGCGTAAGATACAGCCTCAAATACTTTCTTCGCAGTTTCTTTGTCAACCTTAGGCACAAACCCGCCTTTTACTTTAAGCTTCCTGAAATATTCGCTTGCTGCCATCTCCGGCTTTGATAAGCCAATCAGATAAATTAAATTTCCTTCTTTTTTTAAATTTGCCGTTATAACAGCCTGCCAATCATCGATTACGGAAACTGCGGAAATCAAAAGTGTTCCCGGTATGGAAATTCTTTTACCCTCTACTGCATATTCGTTATAAAGGCTGTCTTTTCCGGAAATAAACGGCACCTCGAAATATTTTGAAAAATCATAAGCAGAAAATGACGCACGCACCAGGCCCGCCAGATTACGTTCATCTTCAGGCGAACCCCAGCAGAAATTATCAAGTATATAGGTATTTTTTAAATTTCCGCCGACGCAAACTACATTGCGCAGCGCCTCATCGATTGCTAAAGCAGCCATCCAATAAGGGTCTATGTCTGAATAAAACGGATTTATGCCAAGGCCTACGCTAACTGCTTTATTTGTTTTTAAGTCCGGCCTTATGACTGCCGCATCTGAAACACTTAGATTTTCTATGCCGTAAATAGATTTTAATACCGAACCTGCCTGGACTTCGTGGTCATACTCTCTTAATATCCAGTCTTTACAGGCGATGCCCGGGCAAGACAAAAGCATTTTTACTTCTTCGTTATAGTTTTCTTTTTCGCCTACGCTGGTAGCGTCTTCTCTTTCCATTATCCATGTTGCTTTCTTTGTAAGGCGCGGTAGATTAAAGATAAAATCCATATCAAGCTCGCATACTTTATTGTTTTCGTAAGAAAGCTCAAGGCGCTTTGTATCCGTTACTTTCCCTATAACGGTAAGGTCAACATCTTCTTCCTTAAAAATCTGCGTAAGCTCCTCTAAGTTTTCCTTTTTAGCGAAGAAAACCATTCTCTCCTGTGATTCCGATATCCAGATTTCAGTGTAATTTAAACCGTTATATTTATGCGGAACCTTTTCAAGGTTAACAGAAACGCCATGACCCTGCGCAAGTTCGGTAACAGCGCTGCAAAGCCCTCCTGCGCCGCAGTCGGTTATGGCATTAAATAAATCTAAATCGCGCGCGCGTAAAATTGCTTCGGTCATTTTTTTCTCTTCGATAGCATTACCTATCTGAACCGCGCTGGTTAAAAATACGGTTTTTTCATCAAGTTCTTTGGAAGAGAAGGTTGCGCCATGTATGCCGTCGCGGCCTGTTTTTGCGCCGCAGACAAATACCAAATCCCCTTTATGAACTTTCTTGAAGCATTTATTTTTGGGAATCAACCCTAAAGTGCCGCAATAAACCAGGGGGTTGCCCAAAAACCTTTCATCGAACAAAACTGCGCCGGCTACGGTAGGAATGCCCATTCTGTTTCCGTAATCTCTCACTCCTCTTATAACGCCTTTCATAACGCGCTTTGGATGAAGAAGGCCCAAGGGTAAATCGTCATATTTTATATGCCAGGGAGAAAAACAAAAAACATCTATCGAGGCAAAAGGCTTGGCAGCAAGTCCGGTTCCTAAAATGTCCCTTATAACACCGCCTATTCCGGTTGAAGCGCCGCCGTAAGGCTCTAGGCTTGACGGATGGTTATGAGTTTCTACTTTAAAACAGATATTAAAATCTTTGTCGAATTTAACGACTCCGGAATTATCATGGAATACGGATACGCAGTTGCTTGACTTAATCTCATTGGTTGCCTTCATTACGGTTGTCTTAAGAAGGTTGTCTATGGTTGATTTCTTTATCGTCTTTAAAGACGCATCTTTTTCTTCATATTCGATTATTCCCCTGAAAGTTTTATGCGCGCAATGCTCCGACCATAAAGTTGCTATTGTTTCAAGTTCGCAGTCTGTAGGGTTTCGCTTATTTTTTTTGAAATAGTCTTTAATTATTTTCATTTCCTCGAGATTAAGCGAAAGGCAGCCGTCGCTGGATATGTTCTTTAAATCTTCCTCATTGGCGCAAGATATATCTACATTCTCCAGCTTAAACTTATATGTGCTTGCAGAAAATTCATCAAGGCTTTCGATAGTGTTTGTTTTTTCGTAATCTAAAACATGCTCAATGAGCGGATTATAAAGAAGCCTTTGGCTTACTTCTTCTATCTCGCTTTGCGTTAGATTTTCGAATCTATAAAGGCGGGCTATTCTTGTATTTTTAACGGGGCACGAAAGGTCTTTTATGGCTTTTTCAAGAGAAAGCGTAACGGGGTCGGACACGCCGGGGTTATATGTAATTATTATTTCGCTGGAAGAAGGTTTTTTGTTAAAAAGCCCTTCGCTTAAAAGGTATTTTTCCGTAACCGGGTCAATAAGCAAAGAACTTGCTATTGTTTCTATATCGCCCTTTAAAGAAGGCCCTTCGATGAAATATACCTTTTTGCAAAATACTTTAACATTCTTCTCTATACCCAAATCTTTAATCTGAGTAATCAGGTCTCTCG
>JAQVOZ010000065.1 GCA_028702365.1 Candidatus Omnitrophota bacterium
CCGCTTCCAATACATTAAGTTGCCCAACAATATTTGTGGTAAGAGTTTCCTGTGGAGCGTTAAAAGAACTGCCTACAAATGACTGCGCTCCAAGATGGAATATTTTGTCCGGTTTTATCTTTTCAATTGCCGATTTTATGCTTACAAAGTCCCGAAGGTCTGCTTCATAAATAGCAATTTTATCTTTTATATGGTTTATATTTTTGGTATCCGAGCGCCAGCGCATTATTCCGTATACTTCTATATTGTTCTTATTTAAAAGGTATTCCGCAAAATGCGAACCTACAAAACCAGTTATGCCCGTAATTAAAACTTTCATATTAATCTCCAAAATTAGCGAAATTAACCTAACTTTTCTCTAAAATATCCTATAGTTTTTTTAAGCCCTTCCTCCAGTGATATTTTGGGCTGCCAGTTAAGCATTTTTTTTGCTTTCGTAATGTCAGGTTTTCTTTTCTTTGGGTCATCTTCAGGTAAAGGTAAAAATTTTATTTTTGATTTTGATTTCGTCAACTTCAAAACTGATTTTGCCAATTCTTTTACTGTAAATTCGCAAGAATTACCAAGGTTTAACGGCAATTTATAATCAATGCTCATTATTTTTAAAAGTCCGGCCACAAGGTCGCTAATGTAACAGAAAGACCTGGTTTGGTTACCGCGGCCGTAAATAGTCAAATCTTCTCCTTTTAGGGCCTGGACGATAAAATTAGAAACGACCCTGCCGTCTTCTATCTGCATATTCGGCCCATAAGTATTAAATATTCTGACTATCCTGATATCTATTGAGTGCTGGCGGTAATATGCGTAAGCAAGGGCTTCCCCGCCTCTTTTGCTCTCGTCGTAGCAACTGCGCACGCCTATAGAATTTACATTGCCCCAATACTCTTCTACCTGCGGATGCACCAGAGGATCTCCGTAGACTTCACTCGTTGATGCAAAGAAAAATTTTGCGTTCTTTGCTTTGGCAAGCCCTAAACAATTGTGCGTTCCAAGCAGCCCTGATTTTAAAGTTTTTATCGGATAAGCTATGTAGTCCTTGGGCGAAGCAAGAGAAGCAAAATGCAACACCCAATCTATACTGTCATTTATATATAAAGGCGTTAAAATGTCGTGTTCAATAAGCCGGATATTTTTGTTATTCAATAAATCTTTGATGTTATCTTTTGAGCCGGTAATAAAATTATCAACGCAAGTTACGCTTTCTCCCTTTTCGAGAAAAGTTTTGCATAAATGCGAACCGATAAATCCGGCTCCGCCGGTAATTAATATATTCATTGCGCTTAACCTTTCCTCCATCTGCCTTCATTAACCTTAAACCATTCAACAGCCTTTTCTAACCCTTGCTCAAAACTAATCTTCGGCTGCCAGCCTAAAAGCTTAGCAGCTTTACTTATATCGGAATGGGTTTTACGCACATCTCCGGCTCTTTGCGGAAGATATGTTGCGCTGATATTTTTATTCATAATTTTATTTAACGACTTTAGCAGGCCGTTTACCGAGTTAGGCGCGCCACAACCTACGTTAAATACCTCTCCTTCTACGCCCGGCCTGGTTAAAGCCAGTATATTTGCTTCAACTACATTTTCTATATAAGTGAAATCTCTTTCTTGTTCTCCGTCGCCATATATAGGAGGGCTTTTACTTTCCAAGATACACGTTATAAATTTCGGGATAACTACAGCATATTCGTCATCAAGAGATTGCCTCGGGCCATAGACATTAAAATAACGTAAGCACACCACCCCAAGGCTGAATTGTTTGCTAAATAGATAAGCGTAATGCTCATCTATAAGCTTGCTTGCAGCATAAGGAGAAATCGGCGCAGGAATATCGCTTTCTTTTTCCGGAAAATCGAACCGCTCTCCGTAAACAGAACTGCTGGAAGCCATAGCAATACGCTTAATGCCTTTTTCTCTCGCTTTTAAGAAAAGTTTCAATGTAGCTGTAACATTAACATCGTGATACTCTAAAGGCCTCTCCATTGATTTAGGCACACTTCTAAGCGCTGCCTGGTGCGACACAACGCTAACTCCTTCTAACGCTTCATTAAGAGCCGCGTCATCCCTTAAGTCTTTTTGGATGAATTTTATTTTTCCTTTATGCTGTGCGATATTTTCTATTTTCCCGGAATAAAGGTTATCAAGCACAATAACTTCCGCGCCCATATTAACCAGCCGGTCAACAATATGAGAGCCGATAAATCCGGCTCCGCCGGTAACCAGGACTTTTTTTCCTTTCAGTCCGCTCATTACAAGTTCTCCTTACTTAAATACGTAGTTTTTTAAATAATGCTTAACTGCTTCCTGCCAGATGGGTAAATTATAGCCGCTTAAAGCTTTGAACTTTTCTTTTGAAAGCATCGAATTTTTTGGCCTTTTAGCCGCACGCTTAAGCTCTTCGGATTTAATCTCTGTAACAAGCGTTTTTAATCCTGCTTCCCGTATTATGTAGCGGGCAAGCTCTGCCCAGCTGCAAAAACCGGTATTTGTAATATTGTATATACCGGAAACAACGCCTTTTTTGAAATATATATCAATTATATCCGATATTGCTTTGGCTAAATCAAAGGTATACGTAGGAGACCCTGTCTGGTCGCAAACTACGGAAATTGCTTCTTTTTTCTTTGCAAGACGCGCTATAGTAGAAATAAAATTTTTTCCGTTGGGCCCGAAAAGCCAACTAGTCCTTATTATTATGTGCCTGTTTAATTTCGCTGCCAAAGCCTCCCCTGCCAGCTTTGACGCACCGTAAACGTTCAGGGGATTTACGATATCTTCTTCAGTATATGCGGTTTTCTTATTTCCGTCAAATACATAGTCTGTGCTTATATATACAAAGAGGCACTCTTTACTATTTATAGCTTCAATTACATTTTTGGTTCCTTCTTCATTTACCCGGAATGCCTCTTTAATGCTCGCTTCCGCACCGTCTACATCAGTATATGCAGCACAATGCACAACCGCGTCTAATTTTATATTGCCTATCTTTTTTGCCAAAGAGCTTTTATCTGTAATGTCGCAGTTTTCCTTATCTATGCCTAAAATATCGTAACGCCTAAGCTGGGCCGATAATGCCGCACCCAGCATGCCACAGGAGCCTGTAATTAATATTTTTTTATTTTTTTCCACCACTTAGCGTTTTCTTTATACCAATCGACAGTTGCATTAAGCGACGCACTGAAATCATAAACAGGCTTCCAGCCAAGTGCGCGCAGCTTAGAAGAATCCAATGAATAGCGGCGGTCATGGGCGGGACGATCCTCTACATATTCGATATATGCCTCATCCAGACCGAATTTATTAAGCATCAGTTTTGTTAATTCTATATTCGCAACTTCATTGTTCGAAGATATGTTATATATTTCCCCGGATTTACCTTTATGCATCAGGAAATCAATTGCACGCACATGGTCATAAACATAAATCCAGTCTCTCACATTAAGCCCGTCTCCGTAAAGAGGCAATTTTTTGCCCTGCAAAAGGTTGGTTATAAACAGCGGTATTACTTTTTCCGGATATTGGTAAGGGCCGAAATTATTAGTGCATCTTGTAACTAGCACCGGTATTTTATAAGTTGCCGTATAAGCGCAGGCTAAACAATCCGCGGCGGCCTTTGACGCTGAGTAAGGGCTTGAAGGCGAAAGCGGGTCTGTTTCTATAAACGAGCCTTCCTGCGCGCTTCCATAAACTTCATCGGTGCTTATTTGTATAAAAAGTTTTATTTCAAAACTACGGCAGGCTTCAAGCAAAGTAAATACTCCATTTATATTTGTTTCAACGAAATCTTTTGCTTCTTTTATCGACCTGTCGACGTGAGTTTGCGCAGCAAAGTTAATTATGTAATCTGCCTCTTTTATTAATTTACTTACCGTTTTAAAATCTTTGATGTTTCCTTTTACGAATTTATAATTTTTGTTCCTGGCTACATCCGAAAGATTTTCCAAATTACCGGCATAACTTAAGCAGTCAAGGTTTGTAATTTTATATTCCGGATATGCTTCAAGAATATAGCGTATGAAATTAGAACCTATGAACCCGCAGCCTCCGGTAACCAGCAACCTCATAATAAACCCTTTAAATTAATGCCGCGTTTTTTAGCAACAAGTATATTTGCCCGAAGCAATGACTCGTATGTTCCGCAATCAGTCCAGTAGCCTTTCAAAATATCATAAGCAAGAGCGCCTTCCCTAAGATACATATTGTTTATATCGGTAATTTCGTATTCTCCCCTGCGGGAAATTTTTAATTTACGTATGAAATCGAACACTCTTGAGTCATACATATACAAACCACAAACTGCGTAATTTGATTTTGGCTTTTTAGGTTTTTCTTCTATAGAAATAACTTTATTGCCCTTCATATCAGCCACTCCAAACTTTTGAGGATTGCTTACTTTTTTTATAAGTATTCTTGCTCCTTCGCATTGTTTGGAAAATTTTTCTACATAAGGCGCAAGGGACTCCCCGAATAAATTATCCCCCAAGATGACAACTATTTTGTCTCCGTCAGCAAAATCTTCGGCAAGCCTTAAAGCGTCGGCTATTCCTTTTTCTCCGGTCTGATAAGCATAATGGATTTCCTTTAAATTTAGCTCCTTCCCGTTACCCAAAAGTCGTAAAAACTCACCCGCATGGTTGCCTCCGGTAACTATAAGAATATCTTTTATTCCTGCGTCCATAAGCGTTGCCAGAGGGTAATAAATCATCGGCTTATCAAAAACAGGCAAAAGATGTTTATTGGTAATTTTTGTAAGCGGTGACAGCCTTGTTCCAAGCCCGCCGGCTAAAATAACTCCCTTCATTTATTTTTTCCTCCAATTATACGGGATATCGTTTTCAAACGCATCCACCCTGTATTCATCGGGTTTTTTGCTATTATACGGCAGAGTGGGCACGTTTACTACTATAGCGGAAACTGCCGATATGCATTTAAAGCCATGATAAACGCCCTTTGGAATTTTTACCAGTTTCGGGCTGCTAAGCCCCAGCTCAAAGTCCATAACTTGGCCGTATGTTTTTGATTTTTTTCTGGCGTCATACAGCGCAAGCCGCATCTTTCCGAAAACACAGCAAAAATGATCATCCTGTAATTTATGGTAATGCCAGGCCTTTGTAACGCCGGGCTTTGCGGTAGTTATATAAACCTGGCCGAATTTTTTAAAAATTTCGTCATCGCGGCGAAGGATTTCCATAAGATGACCTCTATCATCATAATTTACTTTTAATTCTTTCGTCTTAACGCCTTCAATCATAGCCTTATTATGTTTTTTGCATTATGCCCATAGACATTACGGGCATCAAATATGAGCTTTACGTTGTTCTTGATGAAATTATAGTCAACATTACTGTGGTCAGTAACCACAATTGCACAATTGAATGTTTTTAAAGTATTTTTATTAAGCTTAATCCGTTTTAAATCAATTTCATGAATTTTAATATAAGGCAGGAACGGATCGTAAAAACTTACCCTGGCGCCTTTTTTTTGCAATTCTTCAATTATTTCTAAGGCCGGAGACTCCCTTAAATCTTTTACGTCTTTTTTGTACGCAACTCCAAGGATTAATATTTTCGCGCCTTTTAAATTAACATTACGGCTATGCAGCAATTTTTTAATCCTTTCTATGACGTATTCAGGCATAAAATGGTTTATATAAGAAGCCAGGTCTATCATTTTCGTTTTAAACCCAAGTTTCTTTGCCTTCCAAGATAGGTACAAAGGATCGATAGGAATACAGTGGCCGCCAAGACCCGGGCCCGGGTAAAAAGGCATGAAACCGAAGGGTTTTGTTTTTGCCGCCTCAATTACTTCCCACACACTTATCCCAAGCTTATTGCAAACAATGGCAAATTCATTGGCTAAGGCGATATTTACAAGGCGGAAAGTATTCTCCAGAAGCTTTGCCGTTTCTGCTACTTCCGGGCTTGATGCAGGAAATACTTTTTTTATTATTTTTGAATATAAAAGACGCGCGAGATCGGTTGAGTTTTGCGAAAATCCGCCTACAATTTTCGGGATTTTTGTTAAAGGAAATTTTTTATCCGCGGGGTTGACCCGTTCCGGAGAAAAACAGAGAAAAAAGTCTTTTTCCGGGCGTTTTCCGGCTTCAATTAAAACAGGCAAAACCACCTCTCTCGTTGTGGCAGGATAAGAGGTGCTTTCCAGGATAATAAGTTGGTTTTTTAGATATTTTTTTATTGTTTTTGCCGCAGCCAAAACATATGACACATCCGGCATTTTAACTTTTCTAAGCGGAGTAGGTACGCATATTATGATAACATCACAATCGCCAAGCACCTTTGCGTCAACCGTAGGCAAAAATATTTTTTTACGAATAAGGCTGATGGCTTCCTGGGGATTTATATCAACAATATATTTTTCTCCTTTATTTAAACGTTCGATATGATGCGGATTAGTATCAATGCCGTAGACAAAATATCCTTTCTTGGAAAATGCCACAGCAAGCGGAAGGCCCACGTAACCTAGCCCGATTATTCCTATTTTAGCTTTTTTGGTTTGAATTTTATCTTTTAGCAAATTGTACATATCTATGTTCTCCGTAGTTTGTTTTATATTTTTTGGCTGATGGTTAGCTGCGTAAGATATCCTTACTTTACGTTCCGATTCCAATATACTTAAAACCTGCTGCCTCAACGTAAGCTTTGTCGAACATGTTTCTTGCGTCAGCAATCAGAGGATAATGCATATATTTTTTTAGTTTAGTAAAATCAAGTTTTTTAAATTCTTCCCATTCAGTAAGGACACAAACACAATCGCATTTTTTTACCGCATCATATGCATTCTTGGAAAATTCTAATTTTTTATTGTCAAAAATTTTTTTCGCTTCGCTGTTTGCCTGCGGATCATATAATTTAAGGTGCGCTCCGGCGCCTAAAAGAGAATTAACTATATCTATAGAAGGGGCGAAACGCATATCGTCGGTGTCGGGCTTAAAAGAAAGCCCCAGAACCGCAATTTTTTTATTTTTGATAACCCACAGATGTTCTTTTATCTTTTCGACAAAATATTTTCGCTGCTCTTCATTTATTTTTTTAACTTCCTGAAGAAGATTAAAATCATAGCCCAATTTTTTGGAAATATAAATAAAAGCTTCGAGGTCCTTTGGGAAACAAAATCCTCCGTAGCCCAAACCGGCTTCAAGGAAATCTTTGCCTATGCGCCTATCAAAACCCATGCCCAAGGCTACTTTTTTCACATTTGCGCCCGCCAGGTCGCAAATATGCGCAACTGCGTTTATGAAAGAAATTTTTGTCGCCAGAAATGAGTTTGAAGCATGCTTTATCAGTTCAGAGGTATTTATATCAGTTACAATTATTGGCGCTTTGATTGAGGAATATAACTCTCTTAAAATTTTTTCGGCGCGCCTGTGTTCC
>JAQVOZ010000066.1 GCA_028702365.1 Candidatus Omnitrophota bacterium
GATAAGCTTCTTTGTGAAGGTTATCAGGTTGCAGTCCTGGATAATTTTTCAAATGGCAGGATGCAAAATCTTGCTTGTCACAAAGATGATAAAAAGCTTAAAATAATTGAAATCGACATATCTGATCTTGACAACATAAAAGAATATTTTAACGGCATAGATACGGTGTTTCATTTTGCGGCTTTGGCGGATATCGTTCCTTCGATAGTCAACCCGCTGAATTATTACAGGTCAAACGTAACAGGAACAGTTGCTGTCTGCGAGGCCGCCAGGTTAGCCGGGGTTAAAAAATTAATTTATGCTGCATCATCTTCCTGCTACGGCATACCTGATGCTTTCCCCACACCAGAAAGCGCCCAAATACGCCCCCAATACCCTTATGCTTTAACTGAATATTTGGGAGAACAAATTGTTTTGCATTGGGGCCAGGTTTATAAACTTCCTGTTACGTCTTTAAGGCTTTTTAACGTTTATGGCCCGCGCTCAAGGACGTCCGGCACATATGGCGCGGTTTTTGGAGTATTTTTGGCGCAGAAATTGAATAATAAACCCTTTACCGTGGTAGGAGACGGCAAGCAAACCAGGGATTTTACTTTTGTTACAGATGTGGTTAATGCGTTCTTTTTAGCTTCGCAGGCGAATCTGAAAAATGAAATTATGAACGTAGGCTCCGGTAACACTTATAGTGTAAATGAGCTAGTTAAACTTCTGGGGGGAGAAGTAACCTATATTCCGAAACGGCCGGGAGAGCCGGAATGCACTTTTGCGGATACTAAAAAAATAAAAAATCTATTGAAATGGAAACCGGAAGTTTCGTTTGCCTCCGGCGTTAAAACAATGCTTGATAATATTAATAACTGGAGCGATGCTCCTGTTTGGGAGTCGCAGGCAATAGCAGAGGCAACCAAGGCTTGGTTTACGTATTTATCAAAATAACAAACCATGAAAAGAGACATATACTCTAAAATCAAGACCATAGGAGAACTTTCCAAAACAATAAAGGAACTAAAAGCAAAAGGAAATAAAATAGTCCACTGCCACGGAGTATTTGACCTTCTGCACCCCGGTCATTTAAAACATTTTGAAGCAGCCAAGAAGAAAGGGGATATTCTGGTCGTTACTCTAACCCAAGACCAGCATGTAAACCGCGGCCCTGGCAGGCCGATATTTAACCAGAATTTACGCTCAGAAACAATTGCTGCTATTGAATGCGTTGATTTTGTAGCCATAAACGAATGGCCAACCGCAGTTGAGACGATAAAAAAGCTAAAACCTGATTTTTACGTAAAGGGCAGCGATTACATAAAAAAAGAAGAGGATGTTACCGGAAAAATCAGCGATGAAGAAGAAGCGATCAAGTCTGTCGGCGGCTCAATACATTTTACCGATGAGATAACTTTTAGCTCCAGTTCTTTAATAAACACTTTCATGGCTTCATATCCTGATGAAACAAAGAAATTCTTCCACCAATTTAAAAAAAGTTATTCTGTAAAAAATATTATAGATTATTTAAGAGGATTAGAGGATATAAAAGTCCTTGTTATCGGAGATATTATTATAGATGAATATCACTACTGTGTTGGTATGGGCAAAACCCAAAAAGACAATATTATTGCTACAAGATTTATCAATAATGAAATATTCGCCGGAGGGGTTTTGGCTGCGGCTAATCATATTGCAGGGTTTTCTAAAAATGTAACATTGCTGACCACGATAGGCACCAAGAACGATTATACGAATTTTATCGTAGGACATCTTAAGCCGCACATAAAAACAAACTTTTATCATTGCCAGGGCGCGCATACGGTTGTTAAGCGCAGGTTTGTTGACGCAAATTTTTTAAATAAAATATTTGAAATATGTTATTTGGAAGAGGCTAACCACCTGCCTGAATCGCTTGAAAATGATATCTGCGGCTATCTTAATTCTAATCTTAAAGATTTTGATATGGTTTTGGTTGCGGATTTCGGCCACGGCATAATTACCCCAAAAATTACAAAATTACTTTCCAAAAAAGCAAAATTTTTAGCGGTAAATGTTCAGACTAACAGCGCGAATCTCGGGTTTAATCTTATTACAAAATTTCCCAGGGCAGATTATATTTGTATAGATGAGCCTGAGATAAGGCTTGCCTGCAACGATAAATATTCAAATCTGGAACAACTTATCAGCAAGGTCAGCAAAAAGCTTAAGTGCGATAACGTAATTATTACAAGGGGCCACCGCGGTTCTCTCGGTTTTTCCAAAAAAGAAGGCTTTTATCCCGTACCTGTATTTTCTACGGAAGTGGTTGATAGAATCGGCGCGGGGGATGCCTATTTTTCCATAACCGCCCCCTGTGCGCACAAAAATTACCCCATAGAGACAATCGGTTTTATAGGTAATGCTGTCGGGGCTATGAAAGTTTTGATTGTCGGTAACCGCTCTTCTGTTGAACCCGGGCCATTATTAAAATACGTTACAACGCTTCTAAAATAATTATGAAATATTTTAAAGAACTAGCCGTAATTGTCGAAAAAATTGAAGTTACTCATGAGCAGGACAAAAATTTATCTTTAAACGATGCTGTTGGAAAAATAGCCGGTTTAATCGGCAGCTGCGATGTGAGAAAAAATAAAGTGATATGCGTAGGCAACGGCGGCAGCTGTGCAATTGCAAGCCACACCACCACCGATTTGTTAAAAAACGCTAAAATACCCGCTATGGCTGTCAGTGATGCAAGCCTGCTTACATGTTTATCCAACGATTTAGGCTACGAAAACGTTTTCCAAAAACCAATTGAGTTTTTTGCCCAAAAAGGCGATATCGTATTTGCCATAAGCTCATCCGGAGGCTCAAAAAATATTTTAAACGCCGCCATGACAGCAAAAAACAAAGGTTGTTTTCTGGTTACTTTCTCCGGTTTTGAAAAAACTAACCCGTTAAGGAAGCTCGGAGATACTAATTTTTATGTGCCATCCAAATCTTACGGGTATGTAGAATTGGCTCACTCAATAATTTGTCATTGTATAACCGATATCCTTTCGCAAAGATAAACGGAGGTTAAATTAACAACAATGGGAGAAATAAAAAGCGTATTAGTTACGGGTGGTGCAGGCTATGTGGGCGCTGTGCTTATCCCTAAGCTTCTTGCCAAGGGGTATAAGGTTAAAGTAATAGATTTATACATGTATGGAGATAATGTTTTAGACAGCGTAAAAAACAATCCTAATTTAAAACAAATCAAAGCTGACATCAGAGACAGCAAGATGTTAGAAAAAGAAATTCCGGGAATAGATGCAATAATCCATCTGGCGTGCATTTCAAATGACCCGAGTTTTGAATTAAATCCGGAACTTGCTAAATCCATAAACTATGATGCATTTATACCTTTGGTAAAAATAGCCAAGAAAAATAAAGTAAAGCGTTTCATCTATGCTTCCAGCTCCAGCGTTTACGGCATAAAGGACGAAGAAAAGGTAACAGAAGAGCTTTTCCTTGAGCCCCTCACCGATTATTCCAAATACAAAATGCTCTGCGAGGAGGTTCTTACAAAAGAAAAAGTTCCGGGTTTTACAATTTTGATACTCAGGCCTTCAACGGTATGCGGATATTCGCCGCGGCTTAGGCTTGATTTAACCGTGAATATTTTAACCAACCACGCTGTTAACAAAAAGAAAATTACCGTTTTCGGCGGAGGACAGAAAAGGCCCAATATCCATATTGAAGATATGACAAACCTTTACGTTAAGACTCTGGAATATCCTGATAAATTAATAGATGGGAAAATATTTAATGCAGGTTATGAGAACTTTACTGTTATGCAGATTGCGGAAAAAGTTAGAAGCGTTATAGATAAAAATATACCCATTGAAGTTACCACGACAGATGATAACAGGTCTTATCAGGTTTGCAGTGAAAAAATAAAAAAAGAATTGGGTTTTAACGCAACGCACAGCGTGGAAGAGGCAATTGAGGACCTTCGTGACGCATTTTCCGCCGGAAAAATTCCCAATTCTATGGATGACATGCGCTATTACAATATTAAAACCATGAAGGCAATAAATCTGAAATGAATATTCCTTATGTAGACCTTGCCGGACAAAATACACTGCTAAAAAAGGAAATTTTATCGGCCATAAACAATGTTTTGAAAAGCGGGCAATTTATCCTTGGCGACAAAGTAAAAGATTTTGAGGATTCTTTTGCCGGGCTTTGCGGCACTAAATATGCTTTAGGCGTAGGCACGGGGACGGATGCGCTTATACTTTCTCTTCGCGCCTTAGACATAGGCGAAGGCAGTGAAGTTATAACAGTTGCTAATTCTTTTGTTTCTACTGCAAGCTGTATTGCTTTAGCCGGAGCAAAACCTGTTTTTGTAGATGTGGGTGAAGATTACAATATAAATCCTGCCCTTGTAGAGAATGCTATAAATCCACGTACCAAAGCAATACTGCCGGTCCATTTAACCGGTAGGCCCGCGGATATGACTGCAATTTTAAAAATTGCAAAGGCGCATAACCTTGCGGTCGTCGAAGATTGCGCGCAGGCAGTTTGTGCTGAATATAAAAATAAGCCTGTCGGCTCTTTCGGCGCAATAGGCTGCTTTAGCCTGCACCCTTTAAAGAATTTGAGCGCCTGCGGCGACGGAGGTATGATTACGGTGAATGACGAAAACCTGTATAAAAAAATGCAGATTTTACGCAACAACGGTTTTAGCAGCCGTAATGATTGCGATGTGTGGAGCCCTAATTCAAGACTGGATACTGTTCAGGCAGCGTTATTACTGGTAAAGCTCAAATACTTAAAAGAATGGACGGATAAAAGAAGAGAAAATGCATCGTTCTATCAGAAGTATTTATCCGGTTTAACTCAAATTAAAGTTCCAATTGAGCAACCCTATGAGAAATCAGTTTATCATACTTTTGTTATTCAGGCAGAAAACCGCGAAAAATTAATTGAATATTTAAAAGAAAAAGGCATTGGCGCCAAAATACATTACCCTATCCCTATACATTTACAGCCCGCCGCCAAAAAACTGGGATACAAACCGGGTTCTTTGCCTGTAACAGAGAGACAGTCAAAACTGATTTTGAGCTTGCCGATTTACCCCGGGCTTAGCAAAAAAGAGCTAAAATATATAGTAAACTGTATTTGCGATTTCTATCAACAATAAGGAGGAGACAGAATGAAAATTCCCTATTCATATCTGGGCAGGCAGTTTAAAAATATCAACCCTTACCTTAAAGACATAGCGCGGCTGGTTAAAAGCGGCGATTTTACTTTGGGTAAAGATGTGGCGAAGTTTGAGGAAAATTTTTCCAAACTTTGTAAAATACCTTACGCTATCGGAGTCAGTTCCGGAACGGACGCACTTATTCTTTCTCTTGAAATTTTAGGCATAGGCCAGGGGGACGAGGTTATTACAACGCCCAACACTTTTATAGCTACTGTCGGCGCAATAGCTATGTCCGGAGCGCGCCCTGTTTTTGTGGATAACAATGAAGAATACACAATTGATGTGGATAAAATTGAAAAAGCAATTACGCCTAAAACCAAAGCGATACTAGCGGTTCATCTTTCCGGCTGCCCGGCAGATATGCCAAGAATTATGGAAATTGCCAAAAAGCATAATTTGCTGGTAGTTGAAGACGCGGCGCAGTCTATACTTGCCGCAATTGACGGAAAACATGTAGGTTCCTGGGGTGAGACTGCGTGTTTTAGCATGCACCCTTTAAAAAATTTAAATGTCTGGGGAGATTCCGGAATAATCGTTACCCGTTCAAAACAATTATGTGAAAGATTAAAACTCTTTCGTAACCATGGCTTAGCCACCCGCGATGAAATTGAAATATTCGGGCATAACAGCAGACTGGATTCTTTGCAGGCAGTTATAGCTAACCGTTTAATAAAAGATGTTGTCTCTATTACCGAAAAGCGCATTGCAAATGCCAGGCGTTTTGACGAAGCTTTTAAAAGCTTAAAAGGTTATATTACAATTCCGCCCCGAAGGCCAAACGTAAAACAGGTATATCATACTTATGTTATCCAGGCGAAAAACAGAGACGCCTTATATGCGTATATGCTTAAGAAAGGCGTTGAAGTAAAAATTCATTACCCTATACCTTTACATCTGCAAAAAGCCGCAAATAACCTCGGTTACAAAAAGGGCGATTTTCCGGTTTGCGAAAGGCATTGCAGCACAATTATTACTTTGCCGGTTCACCAACATCTGACCACAAAAGAAATGGATTATATAATTAAATGCGTGCGCGAATTTTATTTGGGCTAAAGCTATGAGCAAAAAATTTTCATTAAAGGATAAAGCCGATTATATCAGAGAAAACGTTATAGATATTTCTGTACGCAATAAAGCCGGGCATATCGCGCCTTCTTTGTCATGCGTGGATATTCTCACCGCCCTTTATTATAAGGTAATGGACTATCAGGAAAAAAATCCCCTATGGGAAGGCCGCGATAGGCTGGTTTTCTCTAAAGCGCACGGCTGTTATGCTCTATATGCTATTTTAGCCGACAAAGATATCCTTCCTAAGAAAGAATGGGAAAGTTTTTATACACCGGAAAGTTCTCTGCTTGGCTGCATGGAGCGCAGAATCGAATACGGCCTTGAAGCAGGATGCGGCTCTCTGGGCCACGGCATACCCATAGCTACAGGAATTGCCTTTGGGGCTAAACTACAGGGGAAGAAATATCATACCTTTTGCGTTGTGGGAGACGGAGAATTGCAGGAAGGTTCTGCCTGGGAGGCAATACAGTTTGCCGTAAAGCACGAAGTAGGCAATCTTACCATTGTAATTGACGCCAACCGCCTTCAGGCAATGGATTTTATAGTAAATGTCCTTGATAAAGAAACCAAAGATATAATAGGAAGGCTTAAGGGTTTCGGCCTTTCGCCTGTTATAACCTGCGGCCATAGCGTTACCGCTTTAGCCAAAAATTTAGAGAAAGCAAAAAAAGGAAAAAATAAAAAGCCGAATGTAATTATTGCAGAAACCATAAAAGGTTTTGGTTTAAAATGCATGGAGAATATTCCCAAGTTTCATTTTCGGATTCCAACCGACGAAGAAATAGCGAAAGGTAAAAGTTATGGAAACTAATTTTAGAAAGGATATTGTCAACAAC
>JAQVOZ010000067.1 GCA_028702365.1 Candidatus Omnitrophota bacterium
GGTTATTATTCTGCCGGCAAGCCCGAGTATTTATAGGCAGGCAGAAAAAGAAGGCCTTATAAAAACATTTATGGAAGCAATTTGCATAGTAAGCCCGGCAACATGCGGGCCGTGCCTTGGTGGGCATATGGGCATATTGGATAAAGGCGAAGTTGCGCTTGCAACTACTAACAGAAATTTTATAGGAAGAATGGGGCACCCTGAGAGTTTCGTGTATCTTTCAAGCGCTGCTGTTGCTGCGGCAAGTGCCATAAAGGGAAGAATTACGCATCCCGATGAGGTTTCGAAATAATGGTTATAAAAGGTAAGGCTCACAAATTCGGCGATAATATCAACACAGACGATATTATTGCGGCAAAATATCTTGATTCGCAGGATGAGAAATTCCTTGGTTCAAAGTGCATGGAAAACATCGACCCTGATTTTATAAAACGCGTCAAACCCGGTGATATAATAGTCGCGGGACGCAATTTTGGCTGCGGCTCAAGCAGGGAGCACGCTCCCTGGGCAATAAGAGGCTGCGGCATAACCGCGGTCATCGCTAAAAGCTTTGCGCGCATATTCTACCGCAATGCAGTCAACATAGGTTTGCCCATTATTGAACTGGGCGAAACAGACGATATAGATAACGGCGACATAATAGAGGTTGATTTATCCAAAGGGATAATAAATAATATAAGTAAGAATAAGATATATAAAACTAGTGTTTTTCCCAACTTTCTGCAAGAAATCGTCAAATTTGGCGGATTAATTAATTGGATTAAAGCCAGGGGAGGAAAAAATGAAAATACCTAAAGAGAGAGTCAAGGTTCTTATTCTCTGCACGGATGGTTCATGGATAAAAGGTTTAATCCATATAACCGAAGGTCTAAGGGTTAGTGATTTTCTAAATGACCAAAAAAATTCTTTTATTGCGGTAACAAATGCGGAAGTTCAGAACCAGAAAAAAATGAATTCTGGTAAATTATCATCAGCAGCAAACAACTCGAAGAATACATTGTTACTTAATGTCCATGCTATTAGGTGGGTAGAGGAGTTATAGGAATGAGCAAAATTTATAAAATTGCGGTAATCGGCGGGGACGGAACAGGCCCTGAGGTGGTTCGTGAGGGCATGAAAGTATTAAAAGCTGCGAGCAAAAAATATAAATTCGAATACGACACAAAAGATTTTGATTTCAGCGGTAAACGCTATTTAGAAACCGGTAAGCTTGTAGATGAAAAAGATATAGAAGAGTTGAAAAAATATTCAGCAATTTACCTGGGTGCCGTGGGTGACCCGGCTGTTAAGCCCGGTATAATTGAAACCGGCGTTCTTCTTAAGCTTCGTTTTTCTTTGGATCAATATATTAATTTACGTCCGGTAAAACTTTACGATGAAAGGTTTTGCCCGCTAAAAGACAAAGAACCGGAAGATATAGACTTTGTAGTTGTGCGTGAAAATTCCGAAGGGCTTTATAGGGGCATGGGTGAATTTAAAAATAAAGGCGCAAAAGACGAAGTTGCCATACAGATTTCTTATAATACCCGTAAGGGTGTTGAGCGCTGTATCCGTTACGCCTTTGAATGTGCAAAAAAGCGCAATAAAAAGAAAAAAGTAACCCTTTGCGGAAAAACCAATGTTTTAACTTTTGCCTGGGATTTATGGCAGAGAACATTTAATGAAGTCGCAAAGGAATACCCCGATATTGCAACTGATTACGCTCATGTTGATGCAACCACAATGTGGTTTGTAAAAAATCCTGAATGGTTTGATGTAATTGTTACGGATAATCTTTTTGGAGACATAATCACAGATTTGGGCGCGATGATTCAGGGCGGAATGGGTATTGCCGCAGGCGGAAACATTAACCCGCAAGGTGTTTCAATGTTTGAGCCAATAGGCGGAAGCGCGCCAAAATATACAGGAAAAAATGTGATTAATCCTTTAGCTGCAATTTGCGCAGCCGGCATGATGCTTGAAACTTTAGGTGAAACTAAAGCGGCAGAAGCTATTGAAAAAGCAGTAATCGAAGTAAGCACAAAAAAATTAAAATCCCTTGCCGCTGGGAAAATGGGCTATTCAACTACCGAGGTTGGGAGTTTAGTGGTAGAGTGTCTTTGATTTTTATGGCAGACAAAGTTTCGATAATTATTAAAAACAGCAGTGATGGATTAGACAAGGATGCTAATGTTTTCAGCCTGTCTATTGGTTATGCGCAATATAGCTTTTACGATTTTAACAAAGACGGTTACCTTGTAAAATTAATAAATAATCTTAAAGAAAGCGAAGATCTTTGCTACGTATTAACGTCATTTTTTGTGCATAGTGATTATCCGAAAGATTACATTAATAATATTTTGAGTGTTTCTCCTGAAAATATTTGTATATCCAGCGTACCTATAAAAAACTTTTTTATTCTAGAAAGAGGCGGACAGGAGGAACATTTATTAATTTTTAGAAAAGATAATATTCTAAATATTAAGAAATTAATTGAAAACCTCGCCGGGAACTCCGGTTCAAAATGTTATATTATTTTTGATAAAGAATCAAATAAAGATAAACTATTGTCGTTATGTAAAAATAATCGTAATTTTGAGAACAAAATTATTAGTATTGTTTCAGAGGGAATAAAAATTGAATTTGAATGCTGTGGCCCGGAGTGTGAAGTTTTAATTTTTAGCCACCGTCACAGCTTAGATGGCGTTAAAGACGAAATTTTAAATTCAATTGATAAAGAAAAATTTGAGGTAGGCGTGTTATGAAAAAGAAGTCTAAATACAATGTAGCGGTAGTAGGCGCCGGTGTTGTTGGTGTTGAAATGATTAGATGCCTTAAGGCGCGAAATTTTCCCATAAATATTTTAAAGATTTTTGCCCGCTCAAACCGCGAAATGGATGTTGATGGACAAAAGTATCAGGTCGAAGCCATCTCTGAAGATGGTTTCAATGGTATAGATATTGCTCTTTTTGCAGGAACTGAAGGCGAGAAGGGCGCGGCTGTAACTTACGCTAAAGCAGCCGTAAAAAGAGGCGCAGTTGTAATAGACAACGGCGCAGATTTTAGAATGGATAAAAATGTGCCTTTGGTTGTTCCTGAAGTTAACGCCAAGGATATAAGAAAGCATAAAGGAATAATTGCAAATCCAAACTGCTCAACTGTTCAGATGGTTGTTGCTCTATGGCCGATTTATAAAAAATATGGCATTAAAAGGGTAATTGTTACTACTTTACAGGCGTCCTCCGGAGCAGGCAAGCAGGCGGTTGAACAGCTAAGCGCAGAAATTGCCCAGATTGCCTCTGCAAATTATAAAAATGTCCATGTTGATTTAGAAAATAAAGCCATGCCGCAACAGCTTGCCTATAATGTTTTCCCCCAAATAGGCGGCTTTGCTGAATGTGATTTTACCAGTGAAGAGTGGAAGCTTGTGAATGAGGCCCATAAAATTATGGGTGATAAAAAAATAAAAGTTTCAGCTACCACTGTCAGGGTGCCTGTTAGAACCGGGCATTCTGAATCGGTTTATGTTGAAACCAAAAAGCCAATTAACCCTGACGAGGTCAAAAAACTGCTTTCAAAATCCGCAGGCGTGATTGTTATAGATGAGCCCAAGAAAGGGCTTTATCCAATGCCGAAAGATGTGGAGGGTAAATACGAAGTATTTATCGGCCGCATCAGACGCGACCCATTCAACAAGAATGGCCTCTGGCTTTGGGTAGTTGCGGATAACCTCTTAAAAGGCGCTGCCCTAAACGCCGTCCAGGTAGCGGAATATCTTATAAAATAATCTGCATCACTAGTTTTTTGTTATAATAAAATCAGCGTAAGCAACTATATGTATAAAAACATTTGCTTAGAAGTTGAATATTTTGGCAAGAATTATTTTGGTTTCCAGCTTCAGGATAAACCTGGCAAGCGGGAGATTACTGTTCAGGAAGTTTTGGAAAGAGCAATTCGTAAGCTTTTTAAGAAAAAAATACGAATTGCCTATGCTTCGCGGACTGACAGGGGAGTTCACGCTAAGGGTCAGGTTGTAAATTTTAAGGTAGACACAGCAATACCGCTTAAGAGTATTAAAAACGCATTAAATGCTTTCTTACCCGCGGATGTCAGGGTAAAAAAGGTAAAACTCGCGTCCGCTGATTTTCATTCCCGTTTTAATGCTAAATCAAAAATATACCGCTATATTATACTTAATAAAGCTGAGCCGACAGTATTTTCTTCGGATTTTTCCTGGCACATCGCAAAACCATTGGATATTTCTGAAATGCTGCGCATTTCAGAAAAGATAAAGGGATTAAAAGATTTTTCTATCTTCGCAAAAAAAGCGAACACTTACGAAACCTGCATCAGGCATTTGAAGGATATTTCTATAAAAAAATCAAAAGGTTTTATTAACGTCGACCTTGAGGCAAGCGGATTTTTACGTAATATGGCAAGAAACATAACTGCATTCCTGGTAAAAGTAGGCTGTGGAGCGGTAGCTTATAAAGAAGCAATCCAGGTATTAAACAAAAAAAAGCCTTATAGCAATAAGCCGGCGCCTGCCCAAGGTTTATATCTTATTAAGGTTAAATACTAGCTAGAAGGATAGAATAAGAATAATCCAATCTGCGCAATCAATTTTGTATGGCTTTTTTAAAGCCAAAATGGTATAATTTTATTTCAAGAAAGGCAGAGTTAACAATGAGAAAAATATTAATTTTACTACTCGCAGGAATTATCTTTTCAACCAGCGGATGTTATTCTTTGCGCAAGAAATTTATCCGTAAAAAGAAATACCAGAAAGAAGAGCCGGTCTACATTAATTTTAAAAATTACCCTGAAAAACCCAGCCGTGATGCCTATATAGATTATTTCATTTTCGTAAAAGGCTGGATTGATGATCTGACCGAATCTCTTCGGATTGAAAGGTTAAATACCGGCTATAACAGCAAAAGAGAAAAGCGTGCCATAAACGGCGCTGTAATGAATCTTGAACAGATAATTTCTTTTTTTAACCAAGACGGAAAAGAAAAGATATATCCTTTATACGTTGACTTGGTGAAAGTAAGAGATGCTATGGAAAAAGACCCCAACATGAGCCCGGCTCGGCGCAGCCTCATGCTGCAGAGAATAGAACATTTTCGTCGTGCGTTCGAGGCCGAATTTAAATATAGCGAAGCGCAAAAGTGGATGGATTAATTCTTTTGTGCGTCTCGCCTTACACGAATCTTTCATACCTATGGCTAACCTTTCTTTAAAAGTTTTTGCATTAGGCGAGCTTTACACTAATTGTTATGTTGTCTATGACAACGAAAAACATGCCTTTATAATAGATGCGCCGTCTCCTTCCCGGGAGATAGTTGATTTTATAGATAAAGAAAAACTTAATATCGAATTTATTGCCCTTACTCACGGCCATTTCGACCATATCAGCGCGCTCGCTGACCTGCCTTTTCCTTTCTACGTGCATAAAGAAGATGCCCAATTAATGAAAAATTCCGATTTAAACGGTTCAACTTTTTTTAATGCATCGATAACGATAGAAAAAGAACCGGCTTCTTTTCTGGAAGAGAATAAACCCCTTGTTTTTGGCAGCTCGAAAATAGAAATTTTTCATACACCGGGGCATACTCCGGGCTCTGTGTGCATAAAAATTGGAAAATGGCTGTTTAGCGGAGACACGCTGTTTTTCGGCTCCGTAGGAAGGACCGATGTGCCGCTTGGCTCCTATGATTCGCTTATAAAATCTATAAAAACAAAATTGCTTGTTTTACCAAAAGATACGGTAATTTATCCGGGGCATGGGGAAGCCAGCACAATTGAAGAGGAAATTGCTTCTAATCATTTTTTGAAATAAACAATGCAAGTCTATCAAGAGGCATTTATTGATTATCTTAAGGTTGAAAAAGGCCTTTCGCACAATTCCATCCTTTCCTATAATGACGATTTAAAAAAATATTTTGAATATCTCGATAAAAAAGGGATAAAAGAGCCGTCAAAAATTTCCCCTAAAGACATTTCCGATTTCCTGTTTACGATGCGAAGCAAAATATCTGTACGCAGCATTTCCAGGATACTTTCAACAGTTAAAAGTTTTCATAAATTTATGGTAAGAGAGAAAATTGCATCTATCAGCCCGGCCGAATTTATCGAAACTCCTCGTATCGAAAAAAAGATTCCTTCGTTTCTTAATTTTGAAGAGGTAAACAGAATGCTGAAAGAGCCGAACCTAAAAAACCATCAGGGCATAAGAGACAGGGCAATTTTAGAGCTTATGTATGCAACGGGGCTGCGCGTTTCAGAGGTATCGTTTTTGAAAATGTCAGACCTTAATTTAGAACTTGGGTTTATAAAATGCAAAGGCAAGGGCTCGAAAGAAAGAATCGTGCCCCTTGGAAAAATCGCCCAAAATTTTGTACAAAAATATATTACTGAGGCGCGGCCGCGCCTAGCCGGGACAAAGGCATCGCAATACATTTTTCTTGCGCAGGGCGCAAGGAGACTTAGCCGCCAGAGTATCTGGAAAATGATTAAAAAAAATGTCCATCTTGCAGGTATAAGAAAACATACAAGTCCCCATACGCTCAGGCATTCTTTTGCTACGCACTTGCTTGAGAGAGGGGCGGATTTAAGGAGCGTACAGGAGATGCTCGGGCATTCAAGTATTACCACGACCCAAATTTACACGCATATAAACCAGACAAGGTTAAAAGAAATACACACAAAGTTTCATCCAAGAGCGCATTAGAATGATAAGTAAATTGAAAAACATAAATCCATATTTTAAGCCCACACTTGAGAGTTTATCTGCCCTGGCTGATAAGATGGATGTGAAAGTTTATCTTGTCGGAGGGGTTGTGAGGGACCTTATGCTTGGTGAGAAAATATTCGATTTAGACATAGTGGTTGAAGCTGATGCTATTGAATTTGCACACAAATTTGCCGATATACATAAAAAAGAATTCAAGAAACATCATGCTTTTGGTACTGCTACAGTTTATTTTGATAACCACCATATTGATTTTGTAACCGCACGCAGTGAAACCTATCCGACCTTTGGGGCGTTGCCCAAGGTTAAACCGGCATCGCTAAAAGATGACTTGCTGCGCAGGGATTTTACCATAAACGCGATGGCGATAAGCTTGAATAAA
>JAQVOZ010000068.1 GCA_028702365.1 Candidatus Omnitrophota bacterium
CACAAAGTAAATTATCTTTAGAGCGCAATACTTTTTGAACAAGTAAAAATGCGGAAGGAGGGACTTGAACCCTCATGGAGTTACCCATACGCTTCTGAGACGTACGCGTATGCCAATTCCGCCACTTCCGCAAAAATGATACAGTGATTATACCAAATAATTAGCTAACCAGAAAAGCTTTTTTATAAGTCTTTAACCTATTGTTTTTAGCCTGTTCATATTGTCTTTGTCAACAAAATATACTATGTTATAATTCTACTATGGTTGAAATATCTTTAGCAGTTATAAAACTTACGATAATTACCGTATTGGGGTATTATTTCTACAAGAAAAGCATCATTGACCAGAAAGTCCTTGATTTTTTGATCTTTTTTGTTGTGAATTTTACTGTTCCTTTTTTAGGTTTTTCTCATATAGTTGGAAATCTGCAGAGGGATATTCAGCCACAGCCTTTTGTATTTATACTGTTAAGTTTTGCAATCTTTGGCGTAAGTTTTATACTGGGATATATTTTTTCATTCAAAAGGAACCACGAACGCAAAAAAGAATTTACCAGTATCGTGAGCTTTCAGAATTGTGGATATCTTCCTCTAAGCATGGCGGCTTTTCTGTTTCCTGAAAACATGCGAGAAAAATTTATTATCTATACTTTTCTTTATGTGGTCGGTTTTGATATAATTTTCTGGTCAGTAGGCACTTACCTTATTTTTAAAAAGAAGGGAGAGCAGCTAAAATTAAAATCTATTTTTACGCCTCCGATAATTGCAACTATTTTAGCTTTAATTTTTGTATATTCCGGCGCCGTAAAATTTATACCGCAGGTTTTGCTAAGCCCCATTAGAATGATGGGCGATACAAGTTTTGTGCTTTCGATGATTATTCTAGGTTGCTGGCTTGCGCGCATTGACACTGTGTCGCTACGCAAAAACTTATCCATAGTTTTAGAAGCAAGCGCGCTTAAACTTATGCTTATCCCTTTTGTTTTTTTGGTTTTAGCCATAAAATTTGACATTTCTTCTCTTTTTGGGCTTTTTATTATCATGCAGGCGGCTATGCCTTCAGCGGTATCTTTGCCCATTGTTGTTAATTTGCATAAAGCCGATAGTGAATTCGTTTCCCAGGGGGTTTTGCTTACGCACATCTTTAGCATATTTACTATCCCGCTATGGGTCGGCTTATATTTACAGCTTTCGCATTTTTCTTTTTAATATGAACCCAGCTCTTCCGAGGCAGCAACGTATCGGAAGAGCTGGGGGTTGCGTTATGTAATTTTAAATGGAGGGGCTGGGTGAAAATAATAGCTACAAACAGAAAAGCAAGACGGGATTACGAAATACTGGAAACCTACGAGGCAGGTATTGAGCTTAGAGGAACGGAGGTCAAATCGCTTCGTACGCGCGGCTGCTCTATAGAGGAAGCTTTCGGCAGGATTGAGAACGAAGAAGTGTTTATCTACAATTTAAACATACCGGAATACGAAAAAAGCTTTTATTTCAGGTCGGCCCCGAAAAGAACACGTAAGTTGTTGCTTCATAAAAAAGAAATAAAACGCCTTATAGGCCTTACTGCCCAGCGAGGGCTTACACTTATTCCGCTTAAAATATATTTTAATGACAAAAATTTTGTTAAAATAGAAATCTCCTTGGCCAAGGGAAAACTTCTTTACGATAAGCGCAGAAAAATAAAGGAAGCAATAGTTAACCGTGAAGTAACACGTGAGATGAAAAGGTTCAATAAAAAAAGATAAACTGTTTATACTATTACCCCTCGCGCCTATCCGGCAGGCGGAGCGCGGCGGGTTAATTTTCGCCTCAGGCGAAAATTAAGGAGGATACAATGAGTGACATTGTGAATTTAGCTATTGATGCTGCAAAAGAAGCCGGAATTTATCTTCTAAATAATTTCGGAAAAGTCGGGAAAATAGAAAATAAGGGTGACAGGAATCTGGTAACTAATCTTGATAAAGAAGCGGAACGGATGATAGTTGATAAGATAAAAAGCAAATTCCCCGGCCACGGTATACTTGCGGAAGAAGGCGGCGGGAGCGACTTGGACAGTGATTTTATATGGATAATTGATCCGCTTGACGGCACTCATAATTTTATACGAAATATCAATATTTTCGGCGTTTCGATAGGTGTCGTGCATAGGAACAAATTTGTAGCAGGCATTATCTATATGCCTGTTGACGATGAATTGTACGTAGGGGAAAAGGGTAGCGGTGCATATAAGAACAATGAAAGAATTGCCGTATCTTCCAGCAAAGAATTAAAGGAATGTTCAATTTCTTTTGATTCAAGCATACGATATTCGCCTGATGTCATGCTGAACGTTTTGGGGGATTTATCCAGGGAAGTGTTTAATGTAAGGATGTTTGGCTCATCTGTCAGGGCGTTATCATATCTTGCCGAGGGAAGGCTCGATTTCTCGGTTGAGTTTCATGATCGTCCCTGGGATTTTGCTGGTGGCGTATGCATAATTGAGGAAGCAGGCGGTAAAATAACCGACCTTAAAGGTAATAGTGTTACCCATAAAACAATAGGTTATATAGCGTCAAACAGTGCAACCCACGGTAAAGTCCAAAAAATCGTTCTTTCCCGCATAAATGATTGACCTGATATTGACATACAAAGAATATATGCTAACATAAATTTATTAGATGATTTTGTATTCTTCCAATTCCTTCTCTCGTAAAAATTTACTTAAACTCATTTTCCTAATACGTATAAATATAGTCTATTAAGCAATTTCTTAACGGTAAATAAATATAACTACCACAACTAAGGCATCTTTATGAAAAGTTATGCGTACGGTTTTCCGCGTTTAGGCAAGCGCCGGGAATTTAAAAAATCAATAGAAGATTTTTGGGAAAGTAAAATCACAAAAGAACAGTTAGCTTCGCTGCTAAACGCAGTAGAGGAAGAGCGGATTTGTTTTTATAAAGAATATGTAGACAATTTTCCCATAGGTGAATTCACGTATTACGATAACGTTTTCGATACGGCGCTTATCTTTGGGGTGTATAATTTTACGAATTTTGAGACGTATTTTGATTGCGCGCGCGGGAAAAATGCATTAGAGCTTAGAAAATACTTCGATACTAATTACCACTACCTTGTTCCTTCAATAAAAAATAATTTCGAATTTAAACTTTCCTGGAATAAGCCGCTTTTATATTTCAAAACATTTTTTTCGTTCAAAGATAATCCGGTTTTTCTAATCGGACCTTACACATTTTTAAAATTAAGCAAGCTAAATGAAGATTTTGATAAGGCTTTTGACAGGTTGTGCATATCGTATAAAAAACTTTTTGACGAATTAAAAAATAATAATATTCATAGCATACATTTAGAAGAACCTGCCTTTTGCCTTGATGTTACGAAAAAAGAAGTGAAGTCGATAGCGAGGAACTATAAAAAAATGATTCCAGCCGGATTAAACGTTAATTTAATTACTTATTATGAAAGCGTGGATTTTCTGCCACACTTATATGAATTGCCTTTATCGGGTATTGGTTTGGATTTTATTGCCGGAAGGGAGAACCTTGATATTCTTGAAAAAAACGGTTTTCCAAAAGATAAAAAACTAATCTGCGGTATTGTTGACGCAAGAAACCCTTTAAGGTCAAATATAGAAGAAAAAGTAAAGTTTCTGGAAACAATAAAACGCGCAGCCGGGCTAAACGATGAATCTATTGTCGTGTCTAACAGTTCGCCGCTCATTCATTTGCCGGTTACCCTGGACAATGAAAATAATCTTAACGATAACATAAAATCAAAAATAAGCTTTGCAAAAGAAAGGTTGTACGAGATTAATCTGATTACACAATTTCGTGAAGGTAAAACCAAAGAAGCCAGAAGCTGGGGTAGCAAAATGCCAGCTGAGCTTAAAGCCGCTAGCCCTAAGAAAGAATTTAATACATTGTCGTTACCGCAGAAAGTATTCGCAAACCGGAAAAAAATTCAGCAAAAAATTTTGAATTTGCCGCTTTTTCCCGTGACAACAATAGGTAGTTTTCCCCAGGATAAAAATTTGCGTAAAACTCGCTTTGACTTTGTAAAAGGTAATATTTCTTTGCACGATTATGATAATTTCATAAGAGGAAGGATATTTAATTTCATAGAAAAACAGGAAGAAATCGGGCTTGATGTACTTACGCATGGTGAGTTTGAAAGAACCGACATGGTTGAATTCTTTGCGAAAACACTTAGAGGTTTTATAACGACTCAAAATGGCTGGGTCATATCATATGGGACAAGAGCGTACCGGCCGCCCATAATTAGCGAAAGAATAAAAAGAGAAAACCCTTTAACTATCAAAGAAACTTTTTATGCACAAAGCATAGCCCCAAAGCCCGTAAAAGGCATTCTTACTGGGCCAATTACTATTCTTGCTTGGAGCTATAATCTGCGCAACGATCCGCTATATACGATTTGTTTTGAACTCGCGCAGGCTATAAATTGCGAGGCGAAAAACCTTGCAGAGAACGAAATAAAAATAATTCAGATAGATGAACCCGCGATAAAAGAATTCGCGCCTTTAAAAAATAGGAAAAGGGATTTTTATTATAGCTGGGCAGTGCGCAGCTTTAATATAGCGTCGCACCTTGCGCCAGAGGTTCAAGTCCATACCCATTTATGCTATTCAGAATTTTCCGGCATAATAAATTGGATAAATAAAATGAATTTTGACGTGCTTACCATTGAGGCTGCGAGGGAAGGGGCAAAAATACTGGATTCTTTTAAGAACTCAAAATTTAACCGTGCCATAGGCCCGGGAGTTTGGGACATACACTCAAAATATCCCGCAGACGATAGCATTATCCGGGATGTATTGAATAGAAGTATTAAAATATTTGGCGCAAAGAATGTCTGGATTAATCCCGATTGTGGCTTAAAAACAAGGAAATACGAAGAGGTTGAAATTTCTTTAAAATTAATGGTTAAAATTGCCAAAATTTATAGAAGTAAATTTAAAAAGTGCATGGTTTAGGCATTTTATTGTGATTTAGTTTACTGCTTAAGTTTCCTGGAGGGTGTTGTCGGCAAAGCCCTTTACAGCCCCAAAAAGCCTAGTATAATAAATTGAAACATTTTTAACGAAAGACCAAAGACCAAAAATTCTTAGATTTCTGGGTTTTTTTGTCTTTGGTTTTTAATATACGGGAGGTAGCGAAGTCCGGTTCATCGCGCTTGGTTTGGGACCAAGAAGCCGTGGGTTCAAATCCCACCCTCCCGACCAACTAGTAGTTACTAATTAAAAATTATTAATTGATAATTAATAATTAAAATGTAGGAGGTGGTTTATGGTTTTAAGAAAAGTTTTGCTTGCTTTGTTAGTTATGGTATGTTTCAGCGGTTTTGTTTATGCAGAAGGCATAGCTTCAAGAGAAGAGGCGTATAGGTATTTTAACGAAGGGGTAAAAGCGCAGAAGAGCGGAGATTTTGAGAAAGCCTCCAAGGAGTACTCAATGGCTATGATGCTTTCCTCAAGATACAATAAATTTATTTTGCATAATAAAGGAGTAATGTATGCAATACGCGGAGATTATGCAAACGCAGCCGCGTCTTTCAAGGAAGTATTAAGCTTAGACCCCAATTATATGCCGGCGAAGTTGAATCTCGGCCGCATTTATGATATACAGGCAGATAGGTGTACAGCTTTGGAGTATTGGGCAAATTTATTAAATATGGAAAAAGCCAAGCCAAAGTCGTTCATAATAGAAGAAGAAAAAAAGCCTAACGAGTAAGTCTGTTTTTCTAGGAATTTGCGCCCGTAGCTCAATTGGATAGAGCAACTGCCTTCTAAGCAGTAGGTTGCGTGTTCGATTCACGCCGGGCGCGTATGTTTATTTGATGTGAGATTTCTTATAAACGCAATAGTAAATTTAACCACAGAAATATGAATACAAACAATAGAAGAAAAAGAATAATTATTATTTTAACAGCATTTATATTAGTTATTGCCGCGGTGCATTTGGTTGTTTTCATTTTCCTTAACGTAAAAGGAAAAGATATGTTAAAGGATTACATCAGAAAACAATTTACCGCTGAGGCTGAATTGGAATCGGTTTCTTTTAGATTTCCTTTTACGGTTGTGGTTAAAAATTTTAAATGTGATGATGTGACGTTCTCTAAGGCAGATGTTTCGTTGGGGCTGTTTAATCCATTTAGCCGCAGCATAAGTTTGAATAAGGTTTATATAGATAAATTAAATTTCAAGGTAAAAGTCGAGAAGGATAAAGTTAGTATCACCCCGTTTTTTGTAAAGCCTACAACGCAAACGGAGGCAGCGCCTGCGTCGGCAGAGGAAGTTAAAACGATAACTTCGCCGGAGAAGGCTAAACAAAAAAATATTTCTATAAAGATAGGCAAACTATTGATAAATAATGCTTCTGCGCAGGTTTTGGATTTAACTAAAGATACGCCGATTACATTTAATTTGAGCAACGTCGACACAATCTTAAAACATTTTATTTATCCAAAGTTACCTAAATTCTATTTAGAAGTAAATGCGTCTTTAAACAAGGGCGATATAAAATCGGACAACATAATTGTAGTTAAAGGCTGGGCTGATTATGCGCATAGGAACATGGATATAAAATTTGATATAAATAATGCCGACTATATTATGTTCAGCGATTATTACCCTCCCTTTTGGAAGCCGGATAATCTTGGTGTAAAAGAAGCAAAGCTTTCCCTGGATAGCAAAATAAATTCCTTAAATAACGATTTGGTAATCGAAGCTATTTTAGCATTAGATAAAATAGAATTTCTGGAAGAAACGCAAAGTGATTCACGGGCAAAGTCGCTTAAGACAATGCTTGCTTTTTTCAAAGATGAAAACGGAAAGCCTGTTTTGCCTATTAAGCTTAGGACAAAAATGGACTCTTTCCATATAGACTTGGCTTCTCTTCAGTCGGAATTTACCGGAAAAATGAAGCTCGACATAGGAACTATCGTAATTAATATTTTAGACAAAGCAAAAGATAAATTTGCAGAAACAACTAAAGAGGTAAAGGGAGCTACATTAGATAAGGCAGTTGATAAAACCAAAGAGGCAGCAGGAGTTGTTGTTGATAA
>JAQVOZ010000069.1 GCA_028702365.1 Candidatus Omnitrophota bacterium
GGCAACATCAATGTCCCCGCAGCGCGTTCCCATAATAAGGCCTTCAAGCGGCGTAAAACCCATGGAAGTTTCTACAACTTTTCCCTTATCAATCGCAGCAACGCTACAGCCATTTCCCAGATGGCAGGTAATTATCTTAAGTTTATTAAGCGGCTTATTCAGAATTTCTGCGCATTTATTCGCAACGAATTGATGAGAAGTACCGTGAAACCCGTATTTTCTAACACCATATTTTTTATAATATTCGGTTGGTATTGCGTAAAAATATGCGCTTTCGGGAATTGTCTGATGATATGCCGTGTCAAATACGGCAACCTGACGGACCCCAGGAAGAACTTCCATGCAACCCAAGATACCTGCAAGATTAGCAGGATTGTGCAATGGAGCAAGGTTACTACAATCTTTAATCTTATCTATCACACGGTTGTCAATTATCGTAGGCTTTTTAAATGTTTCTCCTCCATGAACAACCCTGTGGCCTATAGCAGAAATTTCATTTATATCTTTAAGAATTTTATCTTTGATAAGGAGGGAAAATAATTCTTTTATTCCCTGCGAATGATTCTGTATGGCTGAATTTTTCTCTCCGATTTTTTCAATCAGCCCTTTTGCAATTAATTTGCGCTTGGGAAATTCATAAAGCTTATACTTTATGGAAGAGCTGCCGCAGTTTATTACTAATATTTTCACCCCGCCCTTCCTTTTTTTAAAATTTTTTTTCTATCAAACATTTTATATCCTATTTTTTTCTGGTTTTTGCCCTACCATCAAATACCTTTGGAAGGACCGGGTTCATTTTCAGGCTTGCTTCTGCGCTGCTTTCTGCGCACGTATTACCGTAACGGCAGTGCAATCGATAATATCTTCGACATCGCAGCCGCGGGAAAGGTCGCTGCAAGGCTGCACTGTGCCAAGGATTAGCGGGCCGACTGCGCGGGCATTTGCAAGCCTTTGAGTTATTTTGTAACAAATATTACCTGCGTCAAGGTTTGGAAAAATCAAAACATTGGCGCGACCGGCAACCTTGCTATCGCCAAGTTTTCTTTTGGCAACGTCAGGAACAAGGGCTGCGTCTACCTGAAGCTCTCCGTCTATGGCAAAGCCGCTGTTTCTTGATTTTGCTATTTCAACTGCTTCCTTTATTTTATCCACCCACCTGCCTTCGGCACTCCCCTTTGTCGAGAAGCTCAAGAGGGCCGCACGCGGAGTAAAGTCCAGAATTTCTTCAGCGAAACGCGACGTTGATATGGCAATTGTAGCAAGCTGTTCGCTTGTCGGATAGGGAATTACTCCGCAATCGGCGTAAAGAAAAGCTCCCTGCTCCCCATACTCGCAATTCGGAACAACCATTAAAAAGCAGCTTGAAATAAGTCCGATGCTTCTATCCAGCTCAAGACAGCTAAGGGCTGCTTTTATTACCGAAGAAGACGTAAGTTGGGCTCCTGCGACAAATCCATCAGCATAGCCCTGCTTAACCATCATGGCAGCATAATAAAGCGGGTTTTCCGTAAGCTCCCGCGCTTCCTCGAAGGTTACGCCTTTTGCCTGTTTCCTTTCATAAAAAATGTTGGCAAATTCTTCCTGTTTTTCCGGCTCAAGATTGTCGTGAGTAAGAAGTATTGGTATGGCAATGCGCTCTTTTTCAATATATTTTATTGCCTCAAGCACCCGTTCGTCATTGCTTTCAGGAAATATTATTTTTTTTGGATTTTGCTTTGCGTGATTCCGGATACGTTCAATAATAGTATTCATAGATTCCTCCCCCCTCACAATAAATGCATTGTTAATGTTAAAAGTTGAAAAACTTGTTAATTATACCACCCAAGTACTAAAAATCAACCCAT
The DNA here is from genome assembly GCA_028702365.1 of Candidatus Omnitrophota bacterium. GTDB lineage: Bacteria > Omnitrophota > Gorgyraeia > Duberdicusellales > 4484-171 > JAJYOP01. The sequence goes on from JAQVOZ010000069.1 coordinate 1,845, forward strand.
TCGACTCATTCCATTAGCCCGGGGTTAATGCCAAGCGAAGTCGAATGTGTTAACCTGTTATTCCGAAGAAAAACTAACAAAAATTCCTTTTCGAATATATGCCGCTAAGCCTTAGTAACCTTGCCGAAAATTTATTAGTTTTATCTTGTCAGGTAAGGTTTATCCCACTTCTCTGAAAAAGCTATTTTCTCCATGCCAAGCCGGGCTTTGGGCTGATTTGATTCTTCTTTTGCGTAGCCCAGGCAAAGCAATTCAACAACTTTTATATCTTTTGGTATTTCAAGAATTTTTTTTACTTCCTCTTCGTAAAAAGCGCCGATCCAGCACGTGCCAAGGCCCAAGCCGCAGGCGCTAAGTGTCATGTGGTCTATGGCTATAGCTATATCTATAGGATAACACAGCTGCCCGCAGGTCATTACGTGGTTATCGGTTTCTGCGCAGCAGGCGATAACTATGGGGGCTTCTCCTACGAATACCTGGCCTTTAGCGGCTTTGGAAAGCTGCAGTTTTACTTTCTTATCTTTGACTACGACAAATCTCCACTCCTGCCTGTTGGAAGCAGAAGGCGCAAGCCGGGCAGCTTCGAGAATCTTTAAAATTTTATCTTCCTCAACTTGCTTATCGAGGTAGCTACGAACGCTTTTTCTTTTCTTTATTGACTCAAATACATCCATAATTTTTATAAATTCCAAGTTCCAAATTGCAAGCTCCAAACAAATTCCAACATCCAAAAGGCTTCCGAGTTTGGAATTTCGGTCATTGGGTATTGGAATTTGTTTGTGATTTGGAAATTGGGATTTGGAATTTTATTTTAAAAATAGTATGCTTTCCTTGAGCCGCGTTTGACCACGGTGATGCCTGACGAATCCAGATAGTAATTTTTGCTGTCGTCTTTTTTGTTATAGCCTATACGGCTGTCATTATCGATGATATTGAAGCGGTCGGTTATGACTTTTTTTAGATGAGAATTTCTGTGTATGTGAGTAAAATCCATAACTATTGAATCTTCGATGACGCAACCCTGTTCAACCTTAACTGCCCTGCCTATAATTGAATTTTTTATTTTCGCTCCATATATTTTGGAGCCCTCGCAAATAAGCGAATTTTCTATTTCTGAGCCGATGATACGCGCGGGAGGGCTGTCCAAGTTTGATGCGTAAATAGGCCAAGCCTGATTATCGAGGTCAAGAGCCGGCTCGCGGCCCAGCAAATCCATGTTTGCCTGCCAATAACTTGCGATAGTCCCTACGTCTTTCCAGTAAAACGGGCTTTCATATTTATTAAGGGAAGGTATTCTATTTTTCGAAAAATCATAGGCATAAACTTTTGCGTGTTTTTTGGCAAGATGGGGTATTATATCTTTTCCAAAATCGCGGCTGGTATCTCTTTTGGCGTCTTCCTCGAGGACATCTATAAGAAAATCCGTGTCAAAAATATAATTGCCCATTGAGGCGAAGATATTTTTTTTGCCTGAGATTACCGGTTTTTCCTCGAAACTCTTAACCCTACTTTCGTCATCTATGCCGACTATGCCGAATTGGCTGGAATATTTTGACTCCATAGGCATAACTGAAATTGTAAGATGAGCTTTTTTACGCAAATGATAATCTACCATTTCGCTTATATTCATTCTGTAAATATGGTCTCCGGCGAATATAGCAACAAACCTGGGTTTAAAATCATAAACAAGGTTTATGTTCTGATATATGGAGTCAGCTGTTCCTCTGTACCATTCCTGCTTTTTGCGCATTTGCGGAGGAACAACGGTTACAAAATGCTTGGTTAAAACTCCGCCCTTACTCCAGGTGGTTCTTATATGTTCGATAAGAGATTGGGATTTGTACTGCACCAATACGTATATGGAATAAATACCGGAGTTTATAAGGTTGCTTAATGCAAAATCTATTATCCGGTATTTTCCACCGTATGGAACCGATGGCTTTGTGCGTTCAAGCGTTAAAGGATACAGGCGCTCGCCGCGGCCGCCGGCCATAACCATGGAAAGAATTTCTCCAGTTTGGGTTTTCATTATTTCGCTGCCCCGCCTGCTTCATATTTTCTTATTATTTCGATAACTTCATCGCCGGTATTTACAGAAAGCAATTCTCTGCGGAAAGAATTTTCCATAAGAAGCCGAGAAAGTTCCGCAAGAAGCCTTAAATAAAGATTAAGTTCGCTGGGATTTGCGCCCATAAGAAAAATGAGATTTACCTTATCTCCGTCCAGAGCCTTAAAATCGATTCCCTCTTTTGAGCGGCCGAAACCTATGGCAAAGCCGTTTACTACGTCGGTACGCGAATGAGGAATAGCAACTTTGTGACCTATTCCTGTCGACCCCAGGCTTTCACGTTCCAGGATATCAAGTATAAATCTTTCTTTGTCTTTTATTTTTCCGTTTACAGTAAGGCAGCTGGCAACTTCCCGTATGGCCTGCTCCTTTGTGGTTGCCTTTAAATCCATTATACAGAATTCCTTTTTAAGATAATCCGATATCTTCATTGCTCAAAACCTCCTTAAATTTTCGACGAAGTCGGAAATTTAACCCCGAAGCGCTTCGATTAAATTTCACGGCGTACTGCTGTGAAATTTAATCGATATACAGGCGCAAGGGGTACATTGTTGTTTTATAAGTAACTTCTACTGCTCTAATTCTCTATACAGCCTATCAACCTCTTCCGGATTTTTAACAACTACTACCGGACAAGTTGATTCCCTAAAAATCCTTTCTCCTTCATCGTAAAATATTTCACGGCGGGAAACTACTTCTTTAAGCTCTCCTATAACAAGCAAATCTGCAGAAACATCCCTTACCGCATTTACCACTTCTTCATGTATTACACCCTTAAGAAGCAGCCCTTCATATTCCACTTTTTTGACTTCAGCCATTTTTTTCACGCGTTCAAGGGTATTCGTTCCCTGATCTTTTAAATCGCGCTCATATTCAACAGCTTCTATCTCAACAAATACTCTGGCCTTTAATAGCTCATGTAGAGACCGGGCATCTACTACGTATACGGCGTAAAGTTTAGCGTTTAACTGCTTTGAAAGGTAAATTGCATATTTTGCCGTGCATAGCGACGCTGTGCTTCCGGAAAGAGAAACAACAATGTTTTTTATTGAAGACATTTACCTGCCCAGCCTTTCCTTGATAAGTTTCAGCATCGAGAATGATTCCCGCGCTTCCTCCTCAAGGCTATTATTTATATATTTAAGGGTTTCCCTAAAATATGGCAGATGAATTTTTTCAAGAGCATTTACTTTTCTTATGGTTTTCTGGACTTCCTTTGCGATACGCAGCAGCGCAATTTTCTTCTCGGCAAGCTGGGAAATCAATTTAATAATATCCTTGAATCTCACGATTACCTCATCCACATAGAAACTTACGCCGACCGGGCTGTAGAATGGTTCGTTTTCGGTAACCTTAAGGTCTATTGCCGGAATATTTACGCCCATGACTCTGCGGTTTGAAATGGTAATCGAACTTTTTATATCTATTGCTGCGGTAAGAGCTTCCATCTTCTGCCTTCCCACAACTATTGTAGCACGATCAACTAAAACATAAGCTTTCGCTATCGCCTCATCAAGCTCGCGTTGAAACCTGTCTACAACATGTATTATGGAAGTTAATTCTGTTATTAAAAGCCTTCTTTTTTCATCAAGAAGGTTGTACCCTTCCTCTGTAAGGGCGAGGGTTTTTTTAATCCGTAAAAGATTTGTTTTTGTCGCTGCTATATTTGCCCGCATATTTATTACGCTCCACGAACTTCGTCTCTTTTCTTATAATATTTTTTAACCATCTCCTCGCGAATTCTCACCAGCTCATCAGCGGGTAAAAGCGAAAGCACGTGCCAGCCAAGGTCAAGCCCTTGTTCAAGCGAACGATTTTCGTAATACCCCTGGGTTAAAAACTTTTTTTCGAATTCATCACCGAACTTAAGGTAAAGATTATCCAATGGCGATAATTCTTCTTCTCCTATAATTGAGGCAAGCGCGCGTATATCTTTTACCTTTGCATAACAGGCAAACAACTGCGAGGCGAGCGCTGAATGGTCCTCTCTGGTTAAACCTTCTCCAATATTGTCTTTCATAAGACGGGAAAGCGAAGGAAGCCCCGCTATCGGCGGATATATTCCTCTTGCATGCATTTCCCTCTCAAGAACAATCTGGCCCTCGGTAATATAGCCTGTCAAATCCGGTATAGGGTGGGTAATATCATCGTTAGGCATTGTAAGAACAGGCAGTTGCGTTATGGAACCGTTTATGCCTTTAATCATGCCTGCACGTTCATATAAACTTGCAAGGTCACTGTAGAGATATCCGGGATAACCTTTCCTGGCCGGGATTTCTCCTCGTATAGTTGAAAGCTCGCGAAGCGCTTCGCAGTAATTCGACATATCGGTCATTATTACCAATACATGCATATTTTTCTTAAACGCCAGAAACTCGGCGCAGCTTAATGCAAGCTTTGGAGTAAGCAGCCTTTCAATTGAGGGGCTGTCTGCAAGGCTTAAAAACATAGTTACACGCTCAAGTACCCCTGAATCTTCGAAACTTTTTATGAAAAACCTTGCAGTATCGTACTTAACACCCATTGCTACAAAGATAACGCAAAATTTTTCATTTTTAACATGGGCCTGGCGCGCAATTTGGGTGGCGATTAAATCGTGCGGAAGGCCGCTTCCGGAGAATATCGGAAGTTTCTGGCCGCGTATCAGCGTATTCATTACATCTATGGATGATATGCCTGTTTCAATTATGTTTTTAGGATAATCACGCGCAGTCGGGTTTATGGCAAAACCGTTAACGTCAACGTAATCGTCATAAAGCGGCTTGGACATTTTATCAAGCGGATTGCCGAGGCCGTCAAACACTCTGCCCAAAACATCCTCTGAAACCCCAACCATCAGGGGTTTTTCCTTAAATCTTATTCTGCTTGATTTTAGAGCAAGGCCGCTGGTTCCTCCTAATACCTCAACTATCGCATATCCTTTGCCCGCTTCAATAATTATGCCCAAGCGGGTTTTCCCATCCTTATCTACTATATCAA
>JAQVOZ010000070.1 GCA_028702365.1 Candidatus Omnitrophota bacterium
ACAATCCCTATGCCTATACCCAGGGTATGGCTGATATCTTCGAAGGTAAACACCTCTTCTTCCTTGCCAACAAAGCAAAGAAAGCCCAAATAGTCAAACAATCATTACAAGGCCCTATAACCGAAGACGTGCCAGCTTCAATACTCCAGAAACATCCCAAAGTAACCGTTGTGCTGGATAGGGAAGCGGCGTCATTTTTAGAAAATGATACATTAGCGGATAAACCTTTCTTGCCCCGAATTTTATGGCTGCCTATTTATAGCGCAGAAGGCAGGGTGTTATCTACAAGCAGTGTCAAAAAAGATGCGGCGTCCAGCGCGACCGTAAGCAAGCTGGACCAAAATGTTGAGCTCAAAGTAGGCCAACTTCTAAACGATTTTTCTTTCCCGCTGGATGATATAAAGAAAACAATATCAGCTTTTGTCAGAGATGCCCATAAAGGTTTAGCCGGCAGAAAAAGTTCCCTTAAGATGCTTCCTACGTTTGTGGATAATCCTACAGGAAAAGAAACAGGGCATTTTCTGGCTTTAGATTTAGGCGGTTCAAACTTCCGGGTGCTTATGGTTGATCTTAAGGGCGACGCCAGTAAGCCTGCTGTGGCAATTAAAAGATTTAAATTGACAAGGCATCATACCAGCAAAACTGGCAATGTTCTTTTTGCGGCAATTGCTAATTTTATCAAAAAATTCCTTGTTGAGCAGGGTTATAAGAGCTCCTATGACCTTGGTTTTACTTTCTCCTTCCCGGTTAAACAAACGCAGGTTAACGAAGGGATTTTAATTAACTGGGCCAAAGGCTTTACCGCCAAGGGCGTCGTAGGAAAAAATGTAGTGTATCTCCTAAACCAATCGTTAAAAAATAAAGGCGTCAGAAATGTGAACGTAGTAGCCATAGATAATGATACTACTGGAACGCAAGTTGCAAGAGCCTATCGAGATCCTGACTGCGACATGGGCGTTATTCTTGCAACAGGAACCAATATCTGCGCCAGGCTGCCGGTTTCTATGATAACAAAACCGTTTAGGCGTCTGGGGTATCATTCCAGCCATATGATTGTCAATTTTGAGTCAGGTAATTTCAATAAGCTTTTACCGCGCAACAAATACGATGAAATGCTTGACAGAAATTCGGAAAACCGCGACAAGCAGTGGGCAGAGAAAATGGTTTCGGGAAAATACCTTGGCGAAGTCGGCCGCCTGGCGCTTAAAGATTTAGCAGAAAATGGCTTCTTATTTAAAGGCAGGGTTCCTTGGATATTAGCAAAACCAGGACGTTTCACCACGAAGATGATGGGTGAAGTGGAAGCTTTGAGGCTTTGGACCGCAGAAGCCCTATCCACACTTAAAAGCAGGGATTTCTTCGGCAAACACGAAAACAATATAAAAGTTTCACAGTTGGATGCTGAATTAATCCAATTTGCCCTAAACCTTATTTCAGATCGTGCAGCGAAAATTGCCGCAGCCGCAATTATTGGTGCCATCAAAGTATCTGACCCGCATGTAAAACGCAGGCATACTATTGCTGTTGACGGTTCTCTCTTCCAAAAATATCCTTTGTTTAAAAACCACATACAACAAACTTTCAAAAGAATCCTTGGTTCGAAAGCTTCCAATATAAAAATGCAGCTTACTAGTGATGGTTCAGGGGTGGGCGCTGCCATTATCGCGGCTGTGGCAAGCAAGCAAAAAAGCGCTTCCAGCGCGGCTGATTTCCAACGCATAAGCGCGCAGATTTATAATTTAGTGAGATTGCCGTATGTCCAAGAATCCAAACAGATAAACTCAATCTATCAGCTAATCGTCTATTTAGTTAAACAGATGGGCGATTTCCCATACAGAGATTTCAGGTTTCCTTATGAAAGTGCCAAAGTTGCACGCTATGTCTGCCCAGCACAAAATTGGCAAAAAGTAACAGAACTTTTGGAATCAATCCAGCCGCAGGATTCGGCATCTGTTGTGATGTCGCACTTAATCGTTACCCCCGGAAGGGAAGCAAACAATTATATTCTCATTATGAATGAGCAGCTTTTTAAACAGCCATTCCTGTTATTTTTTGCATTGGTTCATGAGCTTGCCGGCCATATTGCCTGGATAGAGAAATCCGGAATTACCGGAATGGTTCATGAAGCCAAAGAAGAAGCAGTTTCCGCTCAAGCTGAGCAATCATTCATCGAAAGCGCAATTAAAAACGCAGCAGCGTATTTACGCAGCCTTAAAGGTTTACGCACAACATCCGCGGAAGATTTAGCATTCTTAGAAAAGGTATTGGATCCTATCCAACTGCAAAATGGGCTCAGGGTTGCGCGTGAACGCGTCAAAATATATGGTAGCAGAAAAGATGAGCAGTCAAAAAAAGAACCGGGCAGAGGCTCTTCGGCTGCAACTGGCACAATAGAGATAAAAAGAAATGGGAACGGAAATGTTTCTTCCCTGATATTAAGCGAGCAAGACCTTAAAATAAAAAGAAAAGTTATACGTTCGCAGTGGAACGGCGAAAAGAAAGAAGTAATCAGTTTGATAAAATTTAATGACGATAGAACCCCGTTTAAATTAGCTAAATTTACCTACGGAGAAGATGGAAAATTAATAATGCTGGAATTAATCAGGGTAAGAGAAAAAGGTAAACTTACAGTTAGGCGGCCTTTTCAATTTCACGTACCCATTTCTAAGGGCTCAACCATGCATTTTATTTATCGTAAGGTAAATGGCAGCAGCCGCAAAAAAGTGCCTTATATAAGTATATCCGAAGCCGGTAACGGTATCCAATTGTTAAGCGATTATGAACTTAGAGAGAGGATAATTGACCGCTCTAGTGGAAAAACCAGGATAAAAAGAATGCAAGTTAGCTTGCTGGAATACAATGAAGATTCTAATAATGCAGTTTTGGATGCTTATCAATTGAGGAGGAACGAAGAAAATGCGGATAATTCAAATTTAGCAGCAAGCGAGGCTTCTTCATCGGCACAAGCCAAACCTGACTTTGCCGTGCTTATCCATCCTGCCCCGAATGATTCTATCAGTTTAACTGCTTACCGCCGGGCTTTGGAGGGAGTTAAACGTGTGGTTCATATTGGCCACTCCTCAAATTTATTCTATTTGGAAGTTCCGGGAAGAATCCGGCAGTCAGGCGCGCAATTCATAAATCCGGCAATCAGCGATAGTGGTTCTTTCCGGCCGCCATCTGATTTCAGAAAAAGAGTATTGTTTGCCGGGGGAGACGTAAAATCCTCTCTTTTAACTGCGATACAGCATGTTGCAAAACAGGCATTTGAAGAGGGAGATAAAGAAATAACAGCTGAAATTGATGCTGAGGCCACATATTTAAGCCGGCCGCATTCTGCGCCGTATTCTTTGGAAGAGACTTTGCAGAAAGTAGAAAGAGGAGAAAATCTGCAAGGATTTTTTAATGCATCGCGCATAAAGAAAGCAACAGAACGAATACCAGAATTTCTCATTCATCTCTTTTCAGGTTATAAAGATCAAAACCGCGATTTTGAAACCTCTTTCCTTGCAAAATATAAAACAACAGTGATGATGGGAAGAATTCAAATCGGCCTCAACCCCGATATTGATTCGAAACAGGCATTAATTATCAAAATAATTCGTCCCGTAAAAGTTTCTTCCGCTACCGGGGAAAGAGAAAATAAATCTGCGAGTTCATCTGTGTTTGTTCCTGGGCGTATAGGCATTCTTACTGGAGGAGGCCCAGCTTCCGGTCATAACCAGGTAATTTATGCGGCGTTTAAGAAAGCGCAGGAACAAGGTATCAGCCTGATTGCAATTCAAAACGGCTGGCATGGGTTATTCAAAGAAAGCCTTATTAAAAAGGCCCATAAACTTGCTTTACGGGAAATTGAACCATATCATACCATGGGCGGAACAGTGTTAGGCACTTCGCGTTTTAATCCCTATGAAGCGAAAAATTTAGCAGCAGGTGTCCCGCAGAAGATATGGGAAAATATCAAAAACCTTAAATTAGATGGGCTTATTACTTTGGGAGGAGACGATACTAACGGCGTTACCGGTAAGCTTTCCGCAGAACATCCTGATTTTCCTTTCATTGGTTTACCTAAGACAATGGACAACGATCTTAACCTGCCGCACATAAGCGCTCAAACCTATGGTTTTGATACTTTTACCCAAAGAGGCGCTGAAGCTCTTAGGTGGGGCATAGCTGATGCTAAAGGGCGCCGCGCTATTTTGGTGGTTGAAGTTTTTGGCAGAAATGCAGGATTCGTGGCTATGCGTATCGGAAAACTTGTTGGAGCAACCCGCACATTAATTCCGGAAAAACATCCCGTAGCGCTTAATGCCGTAATTAGAGATTTAGTCAAGCACCATAAAAAACACGGGTATGCGGTATTAGTCGTTTCTGAAGGTGTCCAGATTAATCTTGGCTACGGCAAAAACAAAGAAATTTTAGAAGCAGGTTTTGCCAAGGACCTGGTAGCTAAAGCTATTTTTGAAAAAGGTGAAAGCGACCTGGATGCTTTCGGCCATCCAAAGCTTGAAGGAGTGGGGGTTGTCATTACTGCCGCGCTCAAAAACCATCCATTGGTTAAGAAAAACAAAATACATGTGATGCAGGCGGGAAAAATTGATTACCTCTTTCGTTCAGCTCCCACATCAGATTACGATATGCGTATGTGCGGTATGCTTGGAGAAGCGGCAGTTAGCCAGATTATGCAAGGAAATAAGGCTCGACTGCTCTATGTGGTCAGAAATAACGTTAAGGCTATTGATATTACCAGAAAATTAGGAGGAAGGCACATTGACCTTAAAAACGTAGCCAGCCACATAAAAGAATTTAAGCAGGCAAACCGCGGTTTGGCTAGTTCAGCCCAGCAGACTAAAGTTATTCTCGAGATTGACGCCAGAGCTCTGGTTAAGACTTTCAACTGTACAATCGGAAAAATCCCAAAAAGGTTTTGGGATGATATACGAAAGCTGGGAATAGACGTAATCTGGTTTAAGGGTGTCTGGCAAAAAAGCCCGCTTTCAGAGCGTTGTATGCAATGGCTGAAAGGGCATCATCAAGAAAAGCTGGAGCGTTGGGCTTCAGCCTATGACGTTTATGATTATAAGCTTGATAGTAATTTTGCTAAAAATGATGAAGAATTTGAAGCGGTCTCCGGCTACCTTAAAAGTAAAGGCATAAAAACAATTCTTGATTTTGTTACCAACCATTTTTCCGCTGATAATCCTCTGGCAAAGCATTTTCCATGGTTATTTTTTAGTTGGGAAAATTTTGAACAAGCTTATCAGGTAGCTTGCCGGCTGAATCCAGCTATGCGCATAGAAAAAGAAGTTTTTCTTAGAGACTGGATAGGGGACAAAGCTCCGGGAGAAATTAAGCTGGAGGATTTGCCTTGTCGTTGTTTCCATCGCATCGGCAAGTATGCGATGAAGACTTCGCGCTATTCAAAACATGATCCCGACATGGGAAATCTTTTACAGGTAAATTATCTTAACCGGCAGGCACGCCAATTTATGGTTGATACGATACTGGGCGGTAAAATCGCAAAGCTTACCTTAAACGGAGGTTTCCGCGCTGACCTTGCTCATTTGGCTTTACGCCATCGTTTCTTTGACCGCTGGACAGATGCTTTGGGTTTAAAATGGCAGGAGTTTGAAAAGAAAATGCCTGATGAATTTTGGCAAAGAGTTGTAAGCATGGCTAAAGCAAAAGGGATGCTTCCAGTCGCGGAAGCGTTTGATTGGGACGAAAATGACAAGGGAAAACCATACAACAATAATTCATTAGTCGGACAGCTTCAGCGGTTAGGCTTAATAACCTACGACAGCGTTATATATGAGGGTTTAAAAAATGCAGCAATTAGCAGCGCTGATATACGGGGATGGATTGACCGTAACAATGTGGGTTTTAAGAGTATCGCCGATTTTGATGCATTTTTTGAAAATTCTCTTCACTATACTGAAAATCATGATGAAGCGCCTTATCGTTTTGTCTTTGGCAAATATGCTCCTGCGGCAACTGCCGTTTCTTTTGCCATACCAGGTTATGCCTTGTTAACTCTACGCCAGCTTTTAAATATGGATTTTCCTGCCGGAGTATGGCCGCATCACGGTATCAACGATAAAGGCCCGGATATGGGTATTTATGCTTATGAGTATGATAAACGAATTACCACCAAGAGTTTAGGTGCTATTGTAGATAAAGACCTTAAAAAGATACTGCGTTTGGTTTCTCAGCCGGCTTTCCGGAAAGGTTCGCTTTTCCATACAGCATACCTTGAAGACAAAGAAGGCGGAGAGCTGGCTTTAGGCCGGACGCCGCTGGTGCCTGTATTTCGATATTCAGAAAAAGAAATAGGCCTGGTTATAATAAATCATAACGGCTTGTCGCAAGAATTAGTTATAAATCCTGATACTATGGATAAATATTTTCATGCAAAATATAACGGGAATTCTTACGGTAAAAAGGCCGGAGCGCTTTTAGATTTTACCGGCTCGGCAGATGTACAAAATGCATTGTTGGAGCAGGCTAAAGGATACCGGCTGGGACGTAACAAAAAAATAGTTATAACGCTTGCCGGCAATGGATACGTTCTTTTACGTTTTGCCGCTAAAACAGCAGATAAGGCAGCAGGCAGTATGGCTCTGGCAAGTTCGGCTGCGGTGAAAACTCCTATTTTGCGTCCGGCTTATCAGCTTACTTTAAACAATCATCAACCCGCAGGTACAGAATGGTCACTACGGCATTATTTTGAAAGTTATCTTCCGGTGTTAGCAGCTTTAGCGCTTCCTAAGCAAGATTGGGAAAGGCTTTTCCCGCATTGGAAAG
>JAQVOZ010000071.1 GCA_028702365.1 Candidatus Omnitrophota bacterium
AAGAGCAATAGGCATCTTGCACACCCAGTTATCCGCAGTGGTTCCGGAAATATTTGTGATGCGCTCCACCCACGACCCTGGCCAATTACCCCAGTCAACCCACATCAAAACAGATAAAAGGCTGGGGGCTGCAACAATCGGATTCAGCAAGGCGTGGCGCTCTCCATCGGATAAGACCACATCTCTTAGTGCTTTTATGTCCTTACCCCTTGCGCGCGCAATAGCAGTTAAACCCTCGTCACGAATACCCTTTGCAAGGCCGGTGGCTTTACCGCCTTCCAGGTTAATAGTATCATGCGTTGAATATGTTGCCATTGACCATGGCCGGTATATTTGTTTTCGCTTAACCCATTCATTCTTGACAGGATCGAGAAATATGCCTGGTGCATAATTCATAACGCCGGCGAGCGAATGAATAGAATCAAGTTTTTGCGGCGGCATCATCCCAAGTAGTTCGGTAATAAGAACCTTGCCGCTTTGCTGGGATACATTCAGTAATTCCGACACAAGCCTCTCGCCCGGGCTTTTGGTAAAATAACCGATACGCAATCCATCACTGCCTTGGGGCCCATGCATAGAATCATCGGGAAAAAGGTATTTACGCAAGAACTCAAACTCCCGTCTTGTCTTAATGGTTTGGCCGCCCACGTTTAGTTCTGTGTTAGATTGGGGCAATGGCAACAAATCCCAAGCAGTCATACCACGTTCAACTACGTACTTTATCCTCTCCCAGCCGTTGGTATGCGTGTCTGCTTTAAAATGCGTACCGTTTATTTGTGACGGCCTTGCGACATAAATAGTGCTGTCCTGGGTTAGACCTCGCTTGTATCCATCAAAAATATTTTTATTATATCCCCTAAAGAAATACGCCTTATCTTCAGCGGTCAATGCCTCACTTCTATGTAACGCTTTGACAATAATCCAGTAAAGCTCCTTGGCTACCTCAAGCTGTTCTCTGAAGTTATCGGGATTGCTTGCATTAAGCATCTGAGCTCTTTCCAAGCGTCTGGCAAAGGATTCATCATTAAAGCTTCCGTCAGATTTCATAATTCCAAGCTTCTCTAAGGTAAGTTTGTCTTGCGGGTCCTCAAAGAAACGATACAATCGATAAGCTCCGCGTGCAAAATCCAGGCGCAGGTAATCGTAATACTGCGTAAGATACTTGAAGCGGTTAATAAAATAATCCAGGGTTCTATGGTCTTTCCAGTCATAAAGGTTAAACTGATAATATTGTCCGCAAGGATGCAATGAATCCGGAGGCAAGGCATGCGTATACCTGCGTTTTTTGCCTTTGGCAACACCAAACATATCCTGATGAATCCAGATATCTGCCCCATCAGCAGCCCAGGGCATATCTCCCAGAATTCCTACATTATGCTGGTGGGAAAATTTAAGAAAACTTTGCCATTGCCTGAAGAAAACATACTGCATAAAGGAATGAATTTCAATTTCCTTGCTTAGTTTTCGCTTTAAACTGGCGATATGAGTTTGACGATACTGAGGGTACTTGGATAATTCGGGATACCAGTTACGAAAATCCCAACCGGTCAGCCATTTATATCCTGTTGCAAATTTTTCTTCCATAAGAACAAACAAAATATGGTCGGAAAGCCAAGGATTTTTTTGCTTGTATTGCTCAAAACTTTTACGCACAGGATTTATTTGAGGTAATTTATTGAACTCCTGCCAGACATGTTTCAGAGCTTCTTTCACATGGACGCGAACCTTTGAATGGTCAGTTACTTTTGCGTCCCGCAATAAGTCAATTTCTCCTCGATGAGCCTGAAGATACTCCTCTGCCTGTTTAACGCCAATGTTGGCATTCTTGAGTTCCTGGTAAAATTCATCGTGTCCGCTATAACTAGAACGCCCTAAAAGAAGATCAAGGCTTGCGTATCCCCAATCCATAAGGCGAGTGCTCTTAAGAGAGTAAGGCATACCCATGCTGCATAAATTCATAGGCGCAACCTGAAGAGCATTCCAGCCTAATGCTTGATATAATTCAGACATCTTATAGAGGTGCTCGATATTACCTATGCCTTGTCCGGTCTTGCTCTTTACGCTAAAAAGCGGCAGATATCCTCCCATGATGTGATTGCCGGTAAAAATTGGGGATATGTATTCATATTTATTTTGGGCTTGAGCACTTATTACCGCGGCTGAAGAAGAATTTGCTCTTTTAGCGTTTCTATTCCCGCCTTCTTTCTTATGGATGAATCTGGAAAGCTCCCTTGAAAAAGGATAAGAAAAATAGTTGCCGCTGAAAGCTTTCTGCAGCCTGTCTACTACCCTAACGGCAAGCATTGTTGTTCTGAGCCTGAAATCTCTTTCACGTTGAGTGACGTTTCCTAAGCCTTGAAGAGAATCAAAGATTTTACGGACCAAGCTGTAGTAACCTATGTCCGTCTCTCTATATACCTTGCGCCAGGCTGGCCCCGAAACAGGAATAAATTCAAGCTCAGGGCGGGCCAATTTATCACCGATATCAATCTTTAACTGCCCCCTATCTCCTTTGATAGTAATTGTATGCATATCGCTGCCGGTGCCTTTGCCGACACGCATGTCGACCCCTAATCCTTTTATGTCTCCGCTAACCGCAGCGTACGTTTCTCCTCCTATGGGCGCGCCTTCGTACCTTGAAAAAATAACTTTGTTCGGAGCAAACTTGAAATCTTTAAAACTCGCATTTTGATTCTCAAGTAACTGTTCGATGCCGGCTATTAGATGCGTCATTAAATCCATAGCATACCCGCCGCCGCTCTTTCTTCGCTCAAGCAGCCACCCGCGGCCGTGCTCTACAGGATAATTCCACAATAGAGCTCCTTCAATTTTTTTGATTTTTCCTAAATGCCCCTGGTTTATGAACTGAGCGGCTTCAAGAATCGCCGGACTATCAAAAAAGTAGTCGATGGCGAAAATATTATTTTTATTTTTCGCGAGAGAATGTGTCCTTGAAAGGTCCTGAGGCAGCACAATGGGTTTTTCAACAAACACAGGGATATTATCCTGAGCGGCCCTCTCGATAAAATCAAAATGGCTATTCGGCCAGGTAAGTACAAGCAGGCCGTCAAATCTTCTTTGAGGATAATCCCGGGAATAGCTTTCAAACGGCAGGTTTTCGTGTTTAATTCGTTCCCGGGCTTGCGGCTCAGATACAATATCTATCGCGTGAAGTAAAATATTATACCGCTTGGCAAGCGCTCTTAGTTTTTCACGGTAGAATTCAGTCATTACGTTAGATAATCCGCCGGCAACCAGTAGATTTTTTACAGGTAAATTTCGCTCTAAAGGAAGCTCAATTTTGGAAATATCAACTATTGCAGATGAAGAACTTCTGGCTACGGGCGCTTCTGTTTCGCTAGTAGTAAGCAAATTAGTCAGGATAAATGGTAATTCATTGCTCCAGTGCGACCAACTGTAGCCGCCGGTAAATTCCTTGTAAAATACTTGATATCCCTTCCCAGAAAGGACTTTTCTTAAATCGCGGTTGGCACGTAAGAAATTTCTCTCACGCTGTGTGAGCTTAGTACTAAGCCCGGTAACGTCGGTTTCATACGAGCCCACACCCAGATATAAGGAAATATCTTTATGGGGCCTTGCTGCGAATTTTTTAATCAATGCATCGTTAGCAAACGAAATATATCCGGTTTGGGCTGCTACTTTTGCAAAAAGCGCGGGATGCTCTAACCCAATATGAAGCGCCAAAAGGCCGCCGAACACATTGCCGATAATCAGCCTTTGACGCGGGTCATTGCTGATTCTATATTCTTCCTGAATACGCGGAAGAAGTTCACTGGTAAAAAATTGAGTATATTTACGCGATATGCTCTGCCTCCAAATACGGCTCTCTGCGGCTTCACCGGGAGCAATTACAAAAACTGCAATTACCGGCGGGATTTTTTTGGCAACGATAAGATTATCCAAAATAGCAGGAGCCTTTGCCAGCCTTATATAATCCATGCCATCCTCAAAAAATACTACCGGGTATGATTTATGTTTACTATGGCTGTAATCGTAAGGCCTGTAAACCATCACTTTGTAATCAAACCCTAAATATTTGCTTGGAATCACATGTTCACGAAGTTTACCTTTTTGGATTAAAGACGGGTTGCTTTTGAATTCTTCCGCCTCTTTGAAATCCGGCATTACCAGAAGAGAATTGTCGCCGAATCTGCCGCTGGCTACGCGAAGATTGGTAAAATCACAGATATAATTTCCGTCAGCAATAAATTTATAATCAAAAAGTCCGTCAGATTTAAATGCCCTTTTGACGTAGAAAAGGTCGGTTGCACCCAGCCTCTTCAAGGGTATTTTCCTCGCCTCATCCCAACCTGTCATATCGCCGGTCAAAAATACCTTTTCAGCATCTCCGCGGTAAATAAAAATCACTTCTTTTTTATTTGCGGAAAGCAAAGGTGTCCCTTCAATGCTTGCGCGTAACCAAAAAGCGTCAAAAGCTTTTTTATTTTCCGGTATTTTTCTGACCTTTTCAAACAACTGATAAGTTGAAAACTCGCGATAGGCCGCCGGGACCTGCCAAAAAGTTAATACCTTGCGTTTCCCGGGCGCTAAATTAAGAACAATTTTTCGTCCTTCTATGGTTAAATAAATATCGCCGCTGGGATAAGCTGACTGGTTTTCGATTTCTATCTCTTTTTTTCCGTTATGCTCTCTTTCAACGTAAATAAGCCCGGAAGGTAAAAAGCTGCTAAGGCTTTGCCTCTTTTGCGCTTGGTTTAAAGCTGCAGCTGCAGAACTTGAGCTTGCTGCCCGCGCTAAAGGTTTAAATTTTTCATTGGCAATTCTTACCAATTCGCGCGGGCCGAAATACCGGTGAGTATCGTTAGTCGCTGGGCCTACCCAATCAGAGATTTTATCATCCGGAATAATAAACGGGCTTATGTTGTACCCTAATTTTTTCGCCTGTTGATAAACCCAGGCTAAATGTTCGAAAAACTCAGTTGTATATCCCTGCGGGCCCTGCATAAGGGCTCCTCCGGGATACAAATGCCATGGATAACAGCTAACTTCAGCACGGAAAATTCCGTCTTCCCATAAGGCCCTGGTTCTCGGATTAAGGTATGTTGCGCCTTTACTTTCCAAATCATATATCAACCTGGACAAATAATAATAAAGCCACCATTGCGTTTCGTTGCCGGCTATCCAAAGCTGATTGGTATGGCTCCAGGTTCCAAAAGGAAGCTTTTTAATTTCAAAAAGAATTTTTTGGTTTGCTTTTCTTTTCTGCTCAAAAGTATTTATAATTTCATCAGCAGTAGCAATTCTTGGCCTTCTTCCGGATAGGCGCTGCAGCGCGATAAGTTTGTAAAGCCAAATTAATCCGCCGGTTCCATAATTCTGCACGGCATTTTCTCCGTCGGTAAATTCTGAAGCCACGCGCCAGGCTTGCGACAATCCGTCACCATAGGGAGTTTCCCTGGCGGCAGCAAGAAAATCGGCGTTGCTCTTAGGAGCTTCATGCTCATCGAGCTTATAAAATTTAGGGGAAGAGAGCAGCTCATTCCAAGGCGTAAAATCATTTACCTCACGATACGCCCCACCCTGCCAGTCAAGATATTTTTGTCCCCATGGGCTATCGCTGTGTGCGGAATACGGACAAAGAATAACCTTATCGTATACTACCGGCTGAGTTGGCCGCAAATAAGGTAATTTGTTTAAATTCTTTATATAAGCAAAATGGCCGCTATCGCCATTCCCATCCTTCTTGAAACCGACAAACCCCAATCTTATGCCTTCATCAGAAAGAATCTTAGCGTAAGTACTGTCCATGTTGGCTTCGGCGTTCCAAATCCAGCGCATGTGCTTTTGGCCGTAAACCTGGCGGCATTCTTCTTTTGCCAGGCGTACGTGGGCTATAACATCAGCTTTGCGGTTTAACGGATGACGTTCTTCTTTAAATCCATTCGATAACGGCGTTGGATTATTCAAAGGTTTTTCATGATAATAAAGCCATGGCTTATACTTAGCCAGATGTTCATCCTGCTTTTCCTTAGGTATATCAAATAAATTGCGTTCATCTATCATGGCCTGTCGCTGATCAATTAAGGCTGCAGGAATAATATGCGGCGTAACACTGAAACTGATTTTTCCGATTTCATTCCATCTTAAGAATTTTCCGTTTCCGCGATGCTCTTTGCTGCGTACGATTTGCTCCAGTGTTTTGTTTTGCTCCGCAGCCCTGGCTAATTCGTCCGAAACTGATAGTAGCGCCACAAGATTAGGAAATATAGTTAAAGCTTTCGTCATTTCTTCTACAAAAGCAACACAATCTTGCTGGTTTTTCGCCAAGCGAGTGAAATGATTTTCTGATTTTTTATCAATGCGGTTGCTTTCTTTCTCTTCGCGCACCTTTTTATCTTCCGCATCTGTCTTTAGAAATTTACTGAAATCAACCGGACGTTCAAAATATCTGCGAGTATGATTATGGTGGCTATTTTTTATATCGTCTTTTGCGTAGTGATGATAATAGCGCTTGTCATGGAGTATAACTCCCGCAAGCCTTATCTCACCTTGTGCGAAAAGATGCCGGTTAAAGTAGGACAATATTATTCCAAGCAGTAAAGCCTTTGCCGTCACTTTATCGTTAGCTTCCGGCTTTTGAGTTCTGAAATCTTTACGGACAAAGCCGCCCCAAGGCATAGAGCCGGTAGTTTTATCGCTCCAAATTTCATCATAAAATTGGGCAAAGGCCGGCCAAATTTTCTTATATTGCGAACACAGGTTATTGACTCTGGTAATACTA
>JAQVOZ010000072.1 GCA_028702365.1 Candidatus Omnitrophota bacterium
TTTTCTTATACAGAGGCGGATGGAAATTTCGAAGGCGCCGTGGTAAAGGTTGCTGCGGATGTAGGCAAGTCAGTTGTCTCGATAAGCAGCGTAGGCAGAGAAAAAATCGGCGCAAATTTGGGTGAGCGTTCACCCCATAACAGGTTTAATGACGATTCTTTCAGGAATTTTTTTGAAGATTTTTTTGGCAGCCAGCCAGAAATGGAATTTAAGCGTGTAGGCCTGGGTAGCGGCGTTGTGATTGATAAAAATGGTTACATACTTACAAATGAGCATGTTATATCCGGAGCTTCAGAGATTAAAGTTAAACTTTCAGACGGAAGAGAATTTGATGCGCAAGTTACAGGCAACGATAAGCGAAGCGATTTGGCGGTTATAAAAATAGGTGCAACTAATCTTGTGCCGGTAAAACTTGGAGATTCAGATAGTCTTAAAATAGGTAAATGGGTAGTTGCTGTCGGTAATCCTTTTGGTTTCGCAATAGATAACCCCGAGCCTACTGTAACAGTAGGCGTTGTAAGCGCGCTGCATAGATATGTACCAGCTCTAGGCAGGCGCGAAAGAACCTACGATGAGCTCATACAAACAGATGCAGCGATAAATCCGGGCAATAGCGGCGGCCCTCTGGTTAATCTTGACGGAGAAGTTATCGGTATTAACACCGCAATAATTTCTCTCTCTGGAGGATATCAGGGGTTAGGTTTTGCAATACCGGTTAATAAGGTAAAAAGGATTTTACCTAAGCTAATGAAGGGAGAGAAAATCGTCTATGGCTGGCTGGGCCTAAGCATTCAGGATTTGAACGAAGATTTAAGAAACTATTTCGGCGTAAAAGAACCTGCCGGCATAATTGTAGTAAAAGTTTATAATAATTCACCTGCATCTACGGCTGGAATTAAAGAAGGAGACCTTGTATTAGCTTTTGACAACCAGCCGGTTAAAGCATCGAGAGATTTGATAAGCATGGTTTCGGCATTTGAAATAGGCGCTTCCGTACCGTTTAAAATTTTACGGGAAGGAAAAGAAATAAATCTAAATATCAAAGTCGGGCAAAGCTCCAAAGATATAAAAACGCTCGAAGAACAATCCGAAACCCCGCAGCATAAAACATTCAGGGGCCTTGAGGTGGATGATTTAAACCCTGCGTACAGGCAAAGATTTAAAATAAGAGAAAATTCCGGAGTTATTGTTGCATACATTGAAGAATCATCGCCCGCCGACAGAAGTAATCTTATAGTTGGGGATGTAATTTCGAAAGTAAACGGCAAAGAGATAAAAAACAAAGAAGATTTTATAACCGTTATTTCCAAAACAAAAGAAAGCTGGCTCCTTAAGACAAACAAGGGTTTTACGGTTATCAAGGAAAAATAGCTTGGAAGATTTCGGAAAAGCTCTTAATTATTCTTTTCTTCTCCTAAGGTACAGGCCAAGGAGCAGGCAGGAAATTATTGAACGCTTAAAAAGGAAAAAATATTCCGCCGGCAGTATAGAAAAAGTTATACGCAATTTAGAGGACAATAAGTATATAAACGACGAAGAATTTACGCGTCTGTTTGTTGCTTCTTCCCTTAGCCGCGGCTGGGGCAGGAAAAGAATAGATTACTCATTAAAAAAATTAGGCATAGACGAAGAGCTAAGGGCCAATGCTTTATTGGATAAACAGGCTTTTTATGAAAGGCTGAAAGAATTGGTCGAGAAAAAAATTTCAAATAAAACAAAGGATAAAAAAACTTATCAGAAAATTATAAGAAATCTTGCAGTAAAAGGCTTTAACTACGAAGATATTATCCGGGCACTTGATGAAGCAGGTTTCAAAAAGCCCGGATTTTCGAATGAATAACAGATTTAAATGCTGACAAACGAATTAAGAAAAAAATATCTGGAATTTTTCAAGAAAAAAAACCACAAGGTTTTTCTATCCGACAGCCTTGTTCCTGATGACCCGAGCGTTCTTTTCACCTCCGCCGGAATGAACCAGTTTAAGCCGTATTTTTTGGGAGAAAAAAGGGACGTTACCCGCGCGGCCTCTTGTCAAAAGTGCCTGCGTACAGGCGATATCGAAGAAGTGGGCCGTACCGCCTATCACCACACTTTTTTTGAAATGCTCGGAAATTTTTCTTTTGGCGATTATTTCAAGAAAGAAGCAATAGAATTCGCCTGGGAATTTATTATAAAAGAATTAAACATAAAAAAAGAAGTTTTATGGGTTTCTGTCTATAACGATGACGAAGAGGCGTATGGAATTTGGAAAAATCACATACAGATAGATGAAAATAGAATTGTGCGCCTTCCCGAGGATAAGAATTTTTGGCCGGCTTCTGCACCGTCAAAGGGCCCGGATGGCCCATGCGGGCCGTGCTCGGAAATATTCTTTGATAATGGTAAAGACAAGGGCTGCCGGAAAGACAATTGCAGCCCTGCCTGCGATTGCGGCAGGTTCGTTGAATTTTAGAACCTGGTTTTTACCCAGTTTAACAGGGTAGGAGAAAATAAGTTAGAGCCCCTGCCGCAAAAAAATATCGATACAGGAATGGGCCTTGAAAGAATGGCTTCTATCCTGCAGCAGAAAACATCTAACTTCGAAATAGATATATTATATCCAGCTGTACAATTCGTAGAAGAATCATTGAAGGCAGAGAGGAAAAATCCGCAAGTGATAAGTTTGATAAATGCCATAGTTGATCATTCACGGGCAGCAACATTTGCTATCGCTGATGGAGTATATCCTTCAAATGAAGCAAGAGGTTATGTTGTAAGGAAAATTATCAGAAAAGCGGTAAACAATGTGAATCTTTTGGGCAGTAAAGAGCCCTTTATCTATAAGTTGGTTAATTTGTTTAGTGAACTTATGCTAGAGCCGTATCCGGATATAAGCGCGAAGAAAGATAATATTATAAAGAATATCAAAGCAGAAGAAGAAAAATTTATTCCCATTTTGGAAGAAGTGGATGAATATGTTGCAAGTAAGAAAAAAATAGAGGCAGAAGAGCTATTCTATTTATATGACACAAAAGGTTTTCCTTTTGAATCAATCGAAGCAAGTGCAGCTTATCATGGTACTTTTTTAGTTCGTGATGGCTTTGATAAATTGCTTAAAGAACAGCAAGAGCGTTCCCGCAAAAAAAGCATGTTTGATGCAGATATATTTAAAAAGGGAGAAATTGATTTCAAAGAGAAAAGCGAATTTATCGGTTATGATTGTTTAGAAAGCAAATCTCAAGTTATACGTTTAATTGACGGTTCAAAGCATGATATCGATTCTCTAAAAGATGGAGCCGAAGGTTTGCTAATCCTTGATAAAACACCGTTTTACGCTGAAAGCGGCGGTCAATTAACCGACAAGGGTACGATACTCACCACCGATGCAGTATTTCGTGTGGAAGAAGTTTTTAAAGTCAACGAAACTATTATTCATAAAGGAAAGGTTTTAAGTGGAAACCTTTCCAAAGAAATTGTAACTGCTTCCGTTGACAAAAACCGAAGGAAAGCTCTAAGCCGCGCACATACCGCAACGCACCTTTTGCAGGCAGCGCTTCGTAAAATTTTAGGCGCTCATGTTGCTCAGCAGGGTTCACTCGTAGATGAGGACAGGTTTCGTTTTGATTTTACGCATTTTAAGGCGCTTTCAACCGAGGAAATTGAAAGGCTTGAAGATTGCGTAAATGGATATATACTAAATGCAGATAAAGTTATCAAGGAAGAACTTGGATTTGAAGAAGCTAAACAAACCGGGGCACTTGCTTTTTTTAAGGATAAATATAAAGATAAAGTAAGGGTCATTTCCATAGGCAATTACAGTAAGGAATTCTGCGGCGGCACGCATCTGGATTTAACATCGGAAATAGGAATATTTTTTATCGTAAGCGAATCATCAATAAGCAGCGGCATAAGAAGGATAGAGGCGGTTGTGGGCGACAAAGCATATACAAGAATTAAAAAAATAGAAAAAACACTTATTGAGGCAGCAAGCATGCTTAAGTGTGCGCCTGAAGTTGTACCCGATGCAATTGGGCAGTTGCAGGCTGAGCTTCGCGCTTTAAAAGAAGAAATTAAGCACAGCAATAAAGAGAAAATCTCTTCAAAAATAACAGATATTCTAAAAGCAAAAAAAGAAATAAATGGTTTAAATTTTCTGGCTTACAACTTTAAAGACATTGATCCTTCCGATTTAGTTTTTATATCTGATACAATCAAAAAGGAACTTGGTTCGGTTTTTCTTTTCCTTGCATCGCAATCCGGAGATAAAAATATATTTATTTGTTCAACCACAGAAGACTATGCGAAAAAACAGCTAGAAGTTAATAAATTCGTATCGCGTTTTAAGGAAGAATTATCTTTAAAGGGTGGAGGCAGGCCTACGCTTGTACAGGGTGTTATAACGGGCACTTTGGAAAATTTACTTTCCAAGGTAGAAGATTGTTTCGTTAAATTTTTACAAAAATGAGAGTAGTCAGGAATTTAGAAAGCCTTCAAAAAGTGCTTCTTAAAAAACGTAACCGCAAAAGCAATATAAGCGAAAAAGTTTCGAAAATCTTAAAAGATATTTGCGAGCGTGAAGATGACGCTCTTTTGGAGTATACGAAGAAGTTCGATAAGGTTAAATTGCTGCCTAAGCAATTGCGGGTAAGTGAAGGTGAAATCAGCGCAGCTTTCAATGAGCTGGATTCTTCAATAATTTCTGCTTTTAAGCTGGCTATCGACAATGTTACCAAGTTTTATAAGAAAGAAGCGCCGCAATATATAAAAAGAATAAAAGAAGCAAACGGAAAGACTCTTGTTAACCGTTATGTTCCTCTGGAAAGAGTAGGAGTGTATGTTCCTGCAGGAACAGCGCCGCTCATTTCAACGGTTTACATGTCGGTTATACCTGCAATAGTAGCTGGCGTTAAAGAAATAGTTTTGGCTACCCCTCCAAGGAAAGACAAGAGTATAAACCCCTTTATACTTGCAGTCGCTTCGCTTTTAAAAATAAAAGAAATTTACCGTATGGGCGGAGCGCAGGCAATAGCCGCAATGAGTTTCGGCACAAAAACCATAAAACGGGTCGATAAAATAGTAGGCCCGGGCAATGAATTTGTTACGGAGGCAAAGCGGCAGGTTTTTGGAAAGGTAGACATAGATATGTTAGCCGGGCCTTCTGAAGTTGTAATTGTAGCTTCCCACGGAGCCAATATAGATTATATAGTTGCTGACCTTGAAGCGCAGACAGAGCACCATAACGGCATGGGTATAGTAGTTACCAATTCGGCCAAAATTATAAAAGAATTAAGGAAAAAAAAGATAAAGGGTTTTGTGCTACGCGTTAAATACCTTGAGGAAGCCTGCGAGGCGGTAAACACGATTGCTCCCGAACATCTTGAAATTTTTACGAAAAAGCCGTCAAAAATATTAAGGAAAATAAAAAATGCCGGAGCGATATTCTTGGGAGAGAATACCCCGACAGCCCTGGGAGATTATACAGCAGGGCCAAGCCACGTACTTCCTACCGGAGGAAGCGCGCGATTTTTCTCATCGCTTTCTACGAAAGAATTTTTGAAAGAAATCCATATAATAAGTTATACAAAAAAAGCTTTACAGGAAGAAGCCGCGGTTGTAGAAAAAATTGCATCTCTTGAGGGAATGCAAAAACACATCGAGAGCGTCAAAAAAAGGCTTGTAGGTTAAATAATCAAGGAGTGTATAGGATGAAGAAAAGGTCAATCGGAGTAAGCATATTTGGATGGTGGTATGTGATTGGGGGTATACTTGGTATCTTAAATTTTCCCCTGATGCTTATAATGAGAATGATGCCTACACAAGGCAATACATTCTTTATGAAGCAATTTACAGGCAATTTTTATTTATTTTACGTATTGGTAATGACCATTGTTAGTTTAATTACAGGCATAGGTATTCTGAAATTAAAACAATGGGCACGGAAGTTAATAATTATTATATGCGTAATAGGCGTGTTCTATAGCATTTTTGTCTCGGCCAATATAGCAACGCATTCCTCGGAGTTCGTAGAGGCGTCCATGTCTTCCCATACTATGCCGAAAGATACGCCCCCCGAAACACTTGCAGCAATAAAATCTTTCACGCAGGCTATTATGATAATTTCTATGATTGCTGGAATGGTTTTTGGCGTAGGATTTGCTATATTCGTTATTTGGTTTTTTATGCGTAAAAGCGTGAGAGAGCAATTTGATCCGGAAAAATTCCAATCAGCAATCGAGCAAATTAAATAATATTTGAAAGGAGAGGCAAATGGCTAAAAAACCAAGAAAGGCAAAAATAGCAAGAAAAACCACAGAGGTAGATATTAAAGGAGAATTTAATATAGACGGAACCGGGAAAACTTCCGTTAAGACCCCGATTGAGCCGCTTAACCATTTGCTTACGCTTTTTGCTTTTCATGGCTTGTTTGATTTAAATTTACAGGCAAAAGGAGATTTACAGCATCACATAATTGAAGATATAGGTATAGCCCTGGGCAAGTCTTTTAAAGACTCATTAGGAGATAAATCAGGCATAAATAGATACGGCTCTTTTTCTGTAACAATGGATAAGGTGGTCGTTGAAGCTAACATTGATATAAGCGGCCGCCCCACATTGCATAGAGCGGATAAACAGCTTGGATTAGCTGAGATAGAAGGAAAAACTTTTGATGATACTAATTTTAAGTTTGAAGACGCCGAAGAATTTCTGGAGGCATTTGTGCAGCATGCCGGCTTAAGTTTAGTCTATGGTATAAAAT
>JAQVOZ010000073.1 GCA_028702365.1 Candidatus Omnitrophota bacterium
CCGGCTGATACTTGGCATCGACCAAAGCAATAATTTCCGGAGAACGTTTAGGGTGTCCGGTTTCATCCAAAACTTCCAATATCAAGCCTCCATTTTGTATGCGGTATTCATACCAGGTATTATCACTATCATTATCCGGCGTTACTTCATAGATATTTTTTTCACCAAAAAAACAGAATACATTTTTGGTATCGGAAATTGCACCGCTGGCTAGCATAAATTCAGAAGAAGAATTTATTCGTACAGCGCTTTTTGTACGTATGGCCATATCTTCAAAAGCATAATTTATCTGGCTTAGCATATTATAGCGCTCACGATTAATCATTATTTGCCTGCTAAAAAACACATAGATAGAAAGCGACATGGCAATAATTGATGATATCATTACTATCGCTATAATAAGCTCTGTAAGCGCCAAAGCTTTTTTCGTTTTCATATTTAATTTTCTATTATTTTTCTGTCGAAATTATTACCAGATTAGCTTCCTTAAGCCGTATAGTTCCGCTATTAGTATCCTTCATCCATCCTATTTGTATAGTATGATTTCTATCGGCGGAAACGTCCTCAAGAGCAACTATATTGCTTATAAAAGGCTGCATGCTTATGGGGGTGCGGGTTTCGGTTCCCTGAGGATTAATTCCACCATCCAGGAAACAAGCCGTATAAATAGTATCTGAGGACTGGATACCGGTACTATTATCTATGTGTATGGAAATATTATATATAACCATAACATCTTTCTTTACAGGATAATTGAAATTAAGCGATAAACCGTTTATCGGAACATAAGAGGAGCCGGCCGGAATAGTTGGCCCTGACGAAGAAGAAGGTTCAATTTTTAAAGTTTGGGTATGCATATAAGGGTAAGGCACGATATTAGTCATTCTTACAGTTCTTCTCTGAGCTGCGCCGGAAGGGTTTTCTTCATTATAAGAAGCAGTAACTTGGATAAGCTTATAAGGAATTCTAATATTCAAAGAAGTGTTAGTCTCCCATTCTGTGCTTATATCTACACGCCAGGCAACAGGAACATCTCCTCCGCCGCCGCCCGTATCAACATCATTAAAAACTTGAGTAAGTTGCGTTAATCCGCCTAAACCTTCAAATGATTTTGTCAGGTATTCTTCCAATTTCTGCGCAGCTACACTGGTTGCGCGTGATTTATTCTCTGCCTGTTTGAGCATGAATCTTCCGCCCATAAACACAACTATTATTGTGCTTAAACCAATACCTATGATTACTATAGATATGATAATTTCAAGGAGTGTAAATGAATTTTTTCTTTTCATATGGGATATCTAACCAATATACCTGTTAGTAACATCCACCGTAGCCCGTCAAAGTTTTAAGCTTTTCACCAAAGGGTAAGGGTGAATAAAAAATTTAAATGAGCCGCAAGGCAGATTGGTACCTTGCGGCTCAAAATAATGTTAATCTTAATTACTCCGTTATTTTTTCACGCGGAATAACTGTAATAATTAAATTGCGCATTTGTTGTCTGCTTCTAATCTGCATCGAGGTATCATTATACCATTTTATCGCAATGTCTAATGTTGCCGGAAGCATACCATTCGGGAAACTCTCGGGAGTTAGAAGGAAACTGCCTGTATGCGTAGGGTCATTTGGCTGATAGCTGGAGCTTACTCCGCCGCCAGGAACAGTCATTACTGTTTCTAAACCTTGCTGCGTGCCGTTTATAAACAATGCAGTTTTTATTTCTCCTCCTGGGAATTCCTGGTTGCTTGTTCCGTGCCAGTAATCACAGATGTCCGGCCATATTTTATATGCGTCTCCATCGCAATATTCTGCGGTGCTGGCTATTGCACAACGATCATTATCTACGCCACAATGCTTATATGCCTCGATACGCACTGTCCAGGTTATAAGTAAATTAGCGGTTTTTCTTATGGCCTCCTCCGGCTGATATACCATAGAAAGACCGGGTATATTCTTATATCCCGGATTTCCTCCGGCAGGCGGGGTTTTGGTTGGACTGCCGCTATATTTACTCTTAAGCCATAAGGGTGCTAAACTAAAACCTTCATTCGACTGGTTGCCTGAAACAGCCCCGGCATTGTATTCTTTTTTCAGATATTCTCCGCAAGTAGGGTTATCGCTTTGATAACTGAAAAATTTGGGGTAACGCGTTGCATCCAGACAAATGTCCCCCTCGCCTGTAACTTGTTGTATTTGCGGGCCCTTGCTTGGCGGCATCTTAACTTCTTCAGCGGCGCACATAAATACCGTACATGTGAGAATCAGTATACTTATCAACGTTATACGCATATCCCACCTCCTCCTGGCTTCTTAATCTTAATCCCTTGTTCTCATAACAATCAATTCGGCTCTATTTATCTTTGCGGATAACCTCAAGTTTTCAAAACCCGGTATTTGAAGGCTCTGAGGGAGAAAATAATACAGCCTTACAGTATAAGTTTCTCCCTGTGTAACTATCGAGCTATCCAGCGAAGTTGCCGAGAATATAGAAAATGATCCCTGAAAACTCTTTTGGTGAATAATACTTCTATGTACTTCGTGGCCTCTGCTATCAACAACCTTAACCATAGTAAAGAAATACGTCGGTATACCCGCGGCGTTCACTGCGCCGGTAAATTCTGTAGCAGCCGCAACCTGCCAAAAAATGACAAAAGTTTCACGGCTGCGCGCTACAAACGGATAAGATAAACCTGCATCTATTTCCTCAAAACAATTGGAACAAGCACTGCCGGGAGATGGATTAGTAAGACAATCTGTAGCCTGCTGCTGTAACGCCATACACGTAGATAAATTATAGCCGTCACATTCGGGCCACTCAACTCTTTCTACACATTTATCCGTTTCGCAATTGTTCGCAAAACCGGTACCGCAGGTATTTTTATTACAGCAATAAACCTTTTTGGTGCACTTCTCCCACTCATCTGCATAAGAAGAACAATTAGAAATACAATCTGCGTATCCGGTAGTAGGAATATATTCATAACAGTCGTTTGGCGGCGGAGAACTTAAGCCCTGGCAAGCCGTAATTGGCGTAATTGTATAGTAGGTAGAAATCGAACAGCTGGGTATACTTACGCCTGCAGGACAACCAGGAAATTTTGGCGGAAGACCATCTTCCTCGCAAATCCAGTTACCCTCTTTAGATATGCATTTTCTGCCAAGAGAAGCTAAAGGCTCTGTAGAGGGACAGCCTTTTTGCTGACAGTTCGGTATGTTTGAACAAGTCATCGCGCCTGTAGTATCCGGACAATCTTCGCAATTATATAGAATTGTGTTACATTCTTCGACTGTACTGGGGCATTTGCAATTTGCAACGGCCGAACAAGTGGTGGAAGAAAAAGCAAGGTCCTTGCAGTCATACATATCGCTATCGCGCGGCGTGCAACGGACTGCCCTTTGTGGTGCAAATTTCAAACAACAATCAGGACATTTTACTTTTAGTGTATTAACGCAATAAAAACAGTTGGTTGCTTCGTCGGTTGCCGCCTGACAACTTATTCCTGATTTAATTATTGGGGGGTTATACTCTTTGCTGACACTTTCTATTGCTTCGTCCTTAGGAAGATATTTAAGTAATTTTTTCGGGACTTCAGCAAAAATCGGGCTGAACGTAAATAATACAAAAGATACCGCGAGCAGACATAAAATTAATAATAATATTTTTTTCATCTAATTACCACACCGAACATCCCTTGGTAACTTCGCTATTCGTTCCCGTTATAGTCATCTCTCTTCCATCACATAAATTACCTCCGGCACGCCTGGCTGTAGCCTTAAATCCTTCTGCCGCATCCAGTACTATACTATAGGTAAAATTATTGTCATTTATATAGGTACTTAAATTATTATTTAGGGTAGTAATATTACAAGGTGAGCCGCAGGCGAAATATTGGTTGGTGTCATTATCTAATTTGTATCTTTTTTCTGCATTGTAGATTGAAACCAGATTGAAATTTGCTGCTTCTGCTTTATTTTTTTCCATCAATTTTTCGTAGGTTGGAACTGCAATAGAATAGAGTATAGCAATAAGAGCCAGTACTATAACTATCTCTATAAGTGAAAACGAAGCTTTATTGAAGATAATACCCCCCCCCTTTCTCCGTGTTTAAAATATACCATTTTTAGATAGTAATATCAAGCATTTTTCTTGGCTTAAAACATGTAAAACCAGGCCGAAATCAGGCAGAATAATAACCTATTTTTATGGTTTAACAGCGAATTTTACTGAAATCGTTTATATTGGTTATATTATTATATATTTTGTTTGAATTCCATTCTTTTGTCATATACTTTGTTTCCATAAGGCAATAAGAAGATTGTCTCTCTTGTGCTGACAACCTTCCAGATTCAAGTTTAACATTGAAAACGCTTTCGAAAGCCATACAAAAGGTATTGGCAATTTCCGGGGCACTGGTAGAACCTGCCGGCAGAAGCTCTCCAAGAAAGGTAGTTTTTGCGCTTAAATGCTCGGTATTGTTTATGGAACTTTCTATCAATGTAAAATCTAGTTTCTGAGGTATGCTTCCATGCTGAAAAATTAAATCTCTCTTTCTTCTCTGAGCATTACCTCCGATTTTTTTACCGTTTATTACGAAATCAAAATGTTCGCAGCTACTATAACAAAAATTCTCCCGCCTTTCTAATCCTCTCAAAAAAACATCCTTTGCAAATTCTGCCTTAAGCCCTAATTTTCTGTAAAATTCCTTGATAAATAAGTTAAGTGTTTCGTATGATTTTTTAACTCCCGGCGGCAAACTCAAATCAGACAATGAACAAGTTATGCTGTAGGTAATTTCCCTGTGATGCAAAATAGCAGCGCCACCGGTAATTCTTCGCACAAAAGGAATATTTACCTTTGGTTTTAATACGCCGGATGCATCTTGATTGTAGCCTATGGATATGAAAGGCTCGCTCCAGCCATAGATTCTAAGTGTAGGTATTTTTGTTTTCCGGTAAGAAGAAAGGATCACCTCATCAACAGCCATATTGTAATAGCCGTTACATTCATCGTCTAGAATGAGGCGCCATTTTGCATTCATGTTCGGAAGTTAGAAGCTAGAAACAGAAATAAGGTTTTTGGCTTCTGGATTTTGTCATTTGTTTGGATGCCATCTTAAATCAGGATTTCTCGCAGCTCTTACCTCATCTACTCTTTTTACGGGGGTTGTGTGGGGTGCATCATGAAGCATTTGTGCGTTTTCTGTTATTTCATTGTTGATTTCAAGCATGCTCTCTACGAAATAATCCAAGGTTTTTCTGCTTTCTGTTTCTGTAGGCTCAACCATTAATGCTTCTTTTACAATCAGAGGAAAATACATTGTGGGCGGATGCATACCATAATCAATCAATCTTTTTGCTATATCGAAAGCAGGCGCACCTTTTTCTTTTTGCTTTGTACAGGAAAAAACTACCTCATGCATGGAAGGCTTGTTTGAGGCTACGTTATAATCATCTTTCAATTTTTCTCTGATGTAATTTGCATTTAGCGTCGCATTCTGGGCAACTCTCACAACGCCTTCCCTGCCAAGCCGGAGCAAGTATGCATAGGCTCTGACCAATACGGAAAAATTTCCATAAAATGCCCTGACTTTGCCTATTGAATGTTTTATTTTATAATTAAAATAAAATTTATTTTTCTTTTTATCGATTACCGGCGCTGGTAAAAAGTCTGAAAGTTTATCCACTACGCCGACCGCGCCGGCACCCGGTCCGCCGCAGCCATGTGGCGTTGAAAATGTTTTGTGCAAATTAAGGTGTATTACGTCAAACCCCATAAGGCGCGGTGTGGTTATCCCAAGAAGCGGATTGAAATTCGCGCCGTCATAATAAAGAAGGCCCCCATTTCTATGAATAATTTCGGCGACGTCCAGAATGTTTTCTTCAAATAACCCCAGGGTATTGGGATTTGTAAGCATAATGGCTGCGGTCTCAGCGTCTACTGCTTTGTTTAATTTATCCAAATCTATCAACCCGTCCTTATTGCTTTCTACAACCACTGTTTCATAGCCGCACATTGAGCTGGTTGCCGGATTTGTGCCGTGGGAAGAATCCGGCACTATAACTTTTCTTTTTCTATTTTTCATTACCTTGTGGTATTTTCTGACCATAAGCATTCCGGTGAGCTCCCCTTGCGCTCCGCTGGATGCCTGGAAGCTAAACCGCGGCATTCCGGTTATTTCGCTAAGTAATTTTTCAAGGTTATAAATAAGCTCTAACGCCCCCTGCAGGCACGCTTCATTCTGATATGGATGTATATTCAAAAATCCCTCGAGGCTTGATAATTCTTCGTTTATTTTTGGATTATATTTCATTGTGCAGGAGCCAAGCGGGTAAAAATTAGTATCCAGCGAAAAGTTACGTTTTGATAAATTAGTATAATGCCTGACCACCTCGAGCTCGCCCAAAGAAGGAAGCTCTAAATTGCTGCGCAGGTAGTTTTCCGGCAGTATTTCCTTTGGCTCTCTCAGGCTAATTCCAGGCTTTTTGATATAGCTTGCCTTTCTGCCGGAATCACTTTTTTCAAAAATTAATCTGTTATCCATATTACTTTAATATATTTTTCAGCGTTTCTATAAAATCGTCAATTTGCTCTTTAGTTTTCGTCTCTGTGCAGCAGCTTAATATTCCATTTTTAAGTCCGGGGTAAGAATCATCAATGGTTAATCCGGCAATAATTTTTTCCTTGTACAGTTTTTTTACCACAGCCCTGGCGTCATCTACCTGCCAGATAAATTCA
>JAQVOZ010000074.1 GCA_028702365.1 Candidatus Omnitrophota bacterium
GGAATATCAAGCGTGGCAAACTCGACAGGGTGTTCTTTGTCTGCCCCCGCATAGCCCAACGCTACCTTTTCGAAACCTGGCCCATATTCCTGACAGGCATGGCAGTATTCCCTATGCCCAACACTGACAACGGCTGTCCTGCCGCCTAAGAATTCCTCAAAGTTGCCAACTGTTATTTCGGTAATCCGTTTTGCCTGCGTCGCGGCAAAGCTTACTTTACCTGTAGCGCTCGAACCTGCACTTGAGGAAACTTGCTTGCCAATATGTAAAGCTGAAAGCAGATTGCGGCGCGCCTTAAACTGCCTCTGTTT
The DNA here is from genome assembly GCA_028702365.1 of Candidatus Omnitrophota bacterium. Lineage (GTDB taxonomy): Bacteria > Omnitrophota > Gorgyraeia > Duberdicusellales > 4484-171 > JAJYOP01. The sequence continues at coordinate 312 of JAQVOZ010000074.1, forward strand.
CGAACGTATCATGCCCAGTAACGCATCGGCCACAGCGCCCCTTTCTTCTGATGTATTAATCGTTCTGCCTGATTTATTTTCGGTTTGAGCTATATACTCATGTAACTTATCCAGCTGTTCTCCATCTATAATCTCCGCTATATTCTTCCAGCTATTGGTTTCTGCGCTTTTCCAGGTAGAAAGAATAATATCAGAATAAGAGAGGGCCATTCCTAATTTTTCCAGGACTTCAAAGGTTTTATCTATCTTCGTCTTGAGTTTGGCTTTTCCTAAGGACTGTGATACAAAATTTCTGGAAATTCCTAAACGCTCGGCCTCTACCCCAAGGACGATTGGAAACAATATTTGACGCTCTTCCCCAATAGAAAAACTCTCTTTTTCGCTGTACAATTTATATAAGTAATCCGGCAAAACAAAACCATATGGATTGCCAGGCCGTAAACTTACTAATACCTTCTGCTGATAAACCCCTCTGTTCGGCTCTTCCTGGGGTCCGTAAAAATGCTCGAGGCCCTTATACATAGCTATAGCCTTTGCTCTGACAACATCAGCGCCAAACAAGCTTGCAAAGCCCAGCATAGCTGCAAACCAGATACATTCTTTTACAATGGATCCTCCGTTATATTTAAATGCGCTATCGTCAAGCCGCAACATTCCTAAGCCTATGTTAAAGTCTCCTGCCGCAGATAAACCTTCCCAGACTTCTATGCGTTTAAGGGAAAGTAAATACCCGGCGCTATAAGTGCGTTCTATGGATTCAAAATAATCTTCTATAGGCTTTTTGTATTTTAAGGGTAAATCCTCAACTAATACCATATAATGCGGCCCGGGGAATTTATCAGGAGTAAGCTGCTTTAACATCCCCCCTACATTTTTTATTTTTACATCCGAACCGCATATAAACTTGGCCTGTGCGAATTCGGAACTGCTAGAGGCTCTAGCTTTTGGGCTTTCAGCCCTACCTGCGAGGCGAGAAATGATTTTATCTGGCGTCGGCGAGCTGGCAACAGATGGCCGCGGATTTTGTGTGCCGGTTGAATCGCCTGTCGACGTTACAATCATTGTATCCGCAGGGCTTATTCCGGCATGATTTAAGTAGGTTGCTGCGACATAGGGGCTGGATGGCCAAAAAGTACCCTCTCCGGAAGGATCAACAACTTTGCAAAGCCCACCGGAACTCTCTTTTTGCAGTTTTACTAATTTATTTTTATTGCTGTTTCCGGCTGCGGCAATGAATGCGCCGAAGATAACCATGAGCGCTGGGACAAACGAAGGATACATTTTCAAGCTTAAAAACCCTCCCTGCATCAAACCATCTTCCATGATTTTGCTTAGCATCGGCCCAGATGCAGAAAGAGGGGCAAATTTAGAAATATCATACGTGAGCATTTGTTGTAGTTTAAATACTAAATACCAGGTAACAATAAAAAAACTAATTCCTATCAGAAATGGCACAATAACACGGGCTCTAAGGATATGATTTCCTTCAAAAATAAATAAAGGTGTTGGTGAAATCACAAAAACAACCGTAGCCATAACCAACAACCCTACAATGTAGTTAACCGCCATATTCAAAAACGGAAGGTTAACGAATAAATCCTTGGCGCTTTCATTTCCGGTTTTTACCCTCTCATATATATTATGATAGAGCCTCCTCCACAAAGGCCCCTTTACCCCTATAAACAGGCCATTTACTATTATGATAGCAGTATAAACATTAAATAAGCTGGCGTTTATAAGCATAGGGGCCAATCCAAATAAAGCTATGATAGAAGCGCCAATAGTTTTCCTTATCCAACCATGTTTTTCATTGTTATATACCCAGGCTAAGAATAAAGTAGTGAACATCCCCAATTGCGAACAAGTTAATATTATTTCAGCCGAAACATGCGGGAAAATATAATAAATCCCTATAGAATTTACAACATTAATCAAGGCAGGAGCAAAAAGATGGATAAAATCTCTTCCCTTTAATGCTTTGAATAAATTAAAAAATGAAACCGCGATATTAGAACCATTTTTGTTAGACGAAAATAACCGGAAAATGACCAAAGAAGCAAAAGTATTGATTAGAAACAGCCAGAATGCCAGCTGCATAGGATAGAGTGAATTTTTTACAAAACCAAGGAACAAAAAGGCTAGGGCAGGTGTAAGTGCAGATAAAAATGCCAGTAAAACTCTATGCTTTAAGAAAAATAAAGAAAGGGCCTTGGGCAGCGTTTTCTCCTGTATAAATAATTTTTCAAGTTTAACCGGCGGAGCCCTTGAAGAATAATTGATTTTTACCGCTGAATCTCCTGCTACTCTTATAGAATCGCTGATGCGTTTGGTTAATTCCTGCACTGAAGATGAGCCAGAATGACGTTGAGCTTGTTCGAGATATTTGCCGGCAATAAAATGGATAATTCCTATATGCAAATTTTGAGGATGCTGTCCTATGTTAAATCCTCGCTTTTGCAGAAAAGTAGGATAAAAATTGCGTTCTTCGCAGGTCCAGAATGATATTAATTCCTTTGCCCCCGTAGATTTGAAATATGGTTCAACAATCGTATCATACCAAACACGGCCTAATCCTCTTTCTCTTAGTCCGTGGCTGATCCATATTTTAAAATATATCTTATCTGCGACGCGCGCAAAACTGACAGAAAGTAATTCTGACCAGGGATCGTAATAGGCAATAAACGTAGTAAAATCTTTATGCTCCAGGCCAAAACCGTCTATCATCATCTGACGGCCTAGTTCGCCACGGTTAAATTCCGGATTAATGCATTGACCAGAATATGTAGCTACTTTTAATTGTTTGCCTTTATAATTAGGAAATTTTTCTTCAAGCTCCCTGGCAGGAAACAGCACGAGAGGATCTTTAGGCAAACCAGCAGATGAACTTGAAACCCTTGTTACTTGAAACAATATGCGGCCTAAGATATTTTTGACATCGGCAATCTCTAGCGGCAAAGCTTCTGACAGACGGTTAACAACTTCCTGGGCGCTAAAGGATAAAGGAATTTGAAGAGATGCGCTAAACAATGGCCGCAGTTGACGGCTGCCAGCCTCCTCTAAAGATATTGCGACAAAAGTATCCGCTAACGAATTTCCTTGAGAGTTATAATCTTTTATGACCGCTAGGTGCATCTGCCGCTGGTTGCCATTATACTGCCTCGTTAGAGTAACCGCAGCGCGCTGGTTAGTAACTCTAGCGGCTCCGTTTTGTATCGGTAATTTTATATTTTTGGCTTTAACTGCCTCGATAAACCAGCAACTAAAGTCCTCTGCCGGCTTTGAGAAAAAATTGTTAAAATCAGAATTTAATTTAAAATCAACATCTCCGACAGTAAAAAAATCTGGCTCTGTTCCCTGGCCAGGGTTTACTATTAAGGTAGCGCTGCCGATAACAACTCTATCGGCCCTGATCCAATAATCTAAATTATTATCAGCTAAACCCTTGTCGGCAGTTTTTGTCGTATCTATCGCTACCTGCCATATGCGCTTAAGGGAAATTTCGTGGCGTTGCCTGGCAGTTTTAGGTCATAACCCCAGCTCTATATTCTCGGGAACTAAAACTCTGCGGCCTTTGATGATTTTTTCCGAACTCGACGAAGAAGCTGACCGAACCCGCGCAGTCGAATCAATAGCAACTGACGCCGATGAAGTCCGGCCTGAAGATGAAGAAGTATCAGATGAATCACTTTGTTTTCTCACGGGCCTGTCTTCGGGTATCGGCTGACTTCTGTCAAGAGTTTTACGGTAACGCGCGGCGCGCGCGGGTTTGAATTTTGCTTCTTTTCTCGCTTGAGCTGCAGATTCAGCCGATATCGCTGCGCTTTTTCTTATGAGAGAAAATGATTTTATAATGATTTGTTCCCATAAGTTTTCAAATGTGGTATCAAAAATCTTTCTTATCCTGTTTCTAAAAACAGCGGAAACTATGCTGGGTTCTGACATCGGCACCCTGAAGCTTTCCTGGTGCAGCATGTCTTTCTCGGGCCATATCGTCTCAAAATCTTTGCCGGATGCATTCAGGCCCCAGTAAGAAGCGTCCATGTATTCACTTCCTAAGCCTCGTTTTATATCATTCAAGCAAGTAACGTTAGCGATATTATGATAAGTAACGCAGCTCGTATAGGGCTCGACAAAGTATTTCTCTCTGTTGCTAAAAATATCGGTAAAGTCAAAAAGAACAACTTCGCGGGATGCTTCGTCATAGCCGTAATTATAAAGCAATTTTATATCCTGGTCTAAGACCCTCCTCGCCCACATCCTTTTCTGAAGTTCAAACCAATTGCGCAAAATGTTCTTAACCTCGTCGTATTTTTTCCTGTTTACAAGTTCTCTTATCTTGTCCCTCAATATTGTAACTTTTCTCTGAACAAGGGCGTTCTTTTTTATAACGCGCTTGCCTTGTATGGTGAGTTCCAAATTTTCGACAAAAACCGTGTCTGTAGCAAGGCCTCCCAGCCTTTCTTTTGCCAAATCAACGCCGGGAATTATTTCATAAAACGAAACCGGCTTTCCATCCTCGCCCTTTGCGTCATCTTTCAGAAACTTTACAGCAAACCCTATATCAGGCGCAGAATACGCAATCATTTTAGATCCTTCTGGTTCCATTTTTTTCAGGTTCTTGCCTTTAAGTAGAGCTCTTAAATCTGCTTCAAATTGTTCGTGATAAACCGGCAAAGACGCTAGTCTTTCTATTATCTTAAGCCCTTTAAGGTGATTATATTTACGATAAAACGCTGCTTGGGTCGCTTGATTGATGCTTTCCCTTGCTTCATATATCATTTCTTCATACCTGAAACTTAAATACTCAACCAGGTATGCTACGCCGCGGTAGTGCCTGCGCATGCGGATATTCTCTGGGCTGTCTTTTTCCAAATATCTTGCTGCCTCAATTTCCATATTTCGCGCAATATGACGCAATACATACATATACTCATAATCATAGTGTTTTCTTTTTCTGAAATCTATGCTTTCCAAACAACGGACAGCAGCCCTTATAACAAGTCTTCTTTCTCTGTCGTCCAGCAACTGAAGATAGCTTACGATTTTTCTTATCCTGTCCCTTACTCTTATAATACCTTTCAGAAGCATCAAGCCTTCAAAAAACATCTGCTCTGGGGCGGGTTTTATGCTGAATACTCTTTTAAAATTGAAATTAGACTTCTCGCAATCAAGCAATGCGCAGAGAGGCAACATACTCCCTACTGCTGCGTTGCTCCGAGTATTTCTACGGCTGGCAGATGAAGCCAGCGTGCGCTTTAGCGGTATTACCTCCTGAAAACTGGCAATATTTTTATCGCCGGCTTTATGTTTTTCTATTTGCGCATTAACTTGTTCGGGGTCAATGCAAAGTAACAGTTTTGCCAATTGCGCGTCATAAGAATACTTCTCCTGCTTGTGGATACCTACTAAATCTCCGGTTAAGTCAAGAAGAAAATTATGCCTGTTGCCGTTAACTTCAACAATAAGAATTTCGTAAAATCCGGCTTCTGGGCTAAAAGATGAGTAATATAAATACGAGCCTGATTTTTTGGCAAAAACCATACCGCGAAGGTATACCGGCTCGTTAACGCTTCTTCCGCCAAACTTATACTCTATTTTTTCGCAAAGATTAATTCTGGAAAAACCCAGTTTTCCCGCAATTTCCAATATCGAAACATTTCCCTTTGGATACCGCCTGATTGCTTCAACAAGCCGTATGCTGTTAATTTTTTCTTCTGAATATTGTCCTGCAGGCGATACCGCCCTGGTTGCCCCGGACGAAGAAACCGGGAAAACCACTTTCTCTCTGCCTGCTTTGGCATTTAATCTATTTCCCCTGGCAACCGCAACTACAGAAGAACTTGTTCTTTGCAAAACGAGCTGCTGGACCTTTTTAATATCGTCAATAACTTCTTCCATATCCTGATACCTGTTCTGCGCCTGGTCGCGGTTAAACAGGCATTTTTGGACAATAGAAAAACTTGCTCTTGCCGCAGGCGTAACTCTGGCTCCGGGCGTAAGCCAGCGGCTTGCCTGGACATTAATTTCGCGCTGTGTCGCGGCATATTTTTCCTGCGGCTTATTTAATAACGGCATAAAATAGCGGGGCTGCAATATAGCAGCTAAAATAACCCCGAAACTGAAAATATCCCAGGGCTTGCGGAAAACTTTTTCTGAAACCGCGAGGCGTTCTTCGTGGCTGCGGACATTGCTTATCGGAGATATGTTTTCACAATACAACAAAGTATATGTTACTCTCGCCAATTCAGGAATCTCTGCATTTTTAAGCTTAGTCCATTGATAATTAAGCGGCACAGCGCTGTCAATGTCGATAAAACATATGCTGCCGTTAGGGCGCACTGCTATATTGGCGGGGTTAAGTTCTTTAATAAGGAGGCCTGCTTTATGCGCGCTTAAAACTGCCGAGG
>JAQVOZ010000075.1 GCA_028702365.1 Candidatus Omnitrophota bacterium
GCCACAATTAAGAAAAGATCCCATTTTAGGAAGATGGGTTATAATTTCAACAGAGCGGGCCCGCAGGCCGAAAGATTTTCCTCATGTTGATTCTTCGCCTGCCGAAAAAGAATGCCCTTTTTGCAAAGGCAAAGAAGATCAGACTCCTCCGGAAATATTTTCCATAAAAGATAACCAGGGTAATTGGCGCGTAAGGGTTGTCCCCAGCAAAAAGCCATTTTTAAATCCCAACGTAGAGCTTTGGAAAAAAGGAAAGGGCCCTTACGATTTGATAAATGCCGTCGGCAGCCATGAAGTCGTAGTAGAAACCCCCGAGCACATACATAATTTAGCAGACCTGAGCGAGGATTATGTAAGAGACGTCTTGCTTACTTATTGTTTACGTTTTAAAGAGTTAGGAAAAGACAGCCGCATAAAATACGTTTTAGCGTTTAAGAATTACGGTTGGGATGCTGGCGGAGGAAGGATAAAGCACTCACGCAGCCAGCTCATTGCAACACCTGTAAATTTAAAAAGAGTAAAAGAAGAACTGGAAGGCGCAAAGTCTTATTATAATTATCATGAACGGTGTGTTTTTTGCGATATTATCCGTCAGGAGTTAAGCGGAGGCGAGCGCATTGTTTTGGACGAAGATGGTTTTATAGCCATGGTTCCTTTTGCTCCGCGTTTTCCGTTCGAAATATGGATACTTCCCAAAGAGCATTCTCCTGATTTTTATAACGTTTGCGATAAAAATCTCGGCGGCTTTGCAAGAGTATTTAAAAAAGTTCTTCTTAAATTAAAAGTTTTGTTAAATGACCCTCCTTATAATTATGTTGTGCATACCGCGCCTTTTAGAAGGCCTTACCCGGGTTATTGGTCAACAATTGAGGAGGACTACCATTGGCACATAGAAATTACTCCCCGCTTAACGCGTGTTGCGGGTTTTGAATGGGGAAGCGGATTTTATATCTGCCCGGCGCTTCCGGAAGAAGCAGCGAAATTTTTGGCAGAAACTAAAGTATAATTCTAATTATTAATTAAATTTATGCCTGATTTAAGAAAAGACCCCATTGTTAATCGTTGGGTTGTGGTAAATGCCGAACAGCCTGTATTGCCGAAAGATTACGGCATTTCGCCTTTTAAATGGAAAGGCGATAAGGATTGTGTTTTTTGTTACGGCAACGAGCACTTAACCCCTCCGGAGATAGAGGCTGTATCCGAAACCTGGCGCGCGCCCAATACTCCGGGATGGAAAGTAAGGGTTGTTCCCAATAAATTTCCAGCTTTAAAAATTGAAGGAGAGCTGGATAAACGCGCAATAGGTATTTACGACGTATCCAACGGCGTAGGTGCGCACGAAGTAATCATAGACAGCCCCCATCATTATAAGACAATAGCTGAGCTTACGGATTCCGAAGTCCAGTATATGTTAAAAGTCTATCGTTCCCGTACGCTTGACTTAAGAAAAGACAAACGTTTTAAATACCTTTTGATATTCAAAAATGTAGGTGCCGAAGCAGGCGCTTCATTAGAGCACGGACATTCACAGCTTATAGCGCTTCCAATGGTGCCGAAAAATGTTTTGGATGAGGTAAGAGGCGCCAGGCATTTCTATGAATACAGGGAAAGATGTATTTTTTGCGATATGCTTGCTTACGAAGAGGAAAACGGCAAAGAAAGGATTGTATCCGAAAACGAAGATTTTGTTTCATTCTGCCCTCTTTCAAGCAGGTTTTCTTTTGAGGTTTGGGTTATTCCGAAAGAACACTCAATGGACTTTGGCGCGATGAATGATGAACGTATTAAGAAATTGGCCCTTATTCTTAAAGATTCCCTTGCCCGTCTTAAAAAAGTTTTGGGAGAGCACCCGTATAATTACATAATACATACGTCTCCGGTAAATACGGATGCGCATTTTTCGTATCATTGGCACATAGAAATAATGCCTAAATTATCGCGCGTTGCAGGTTTTGAATGGGGAAGCGGGTTTTATGTGGTAGGAACTCCGCCTGAATTAGCAGCAAAACTTTTACGGGAAGCTGCATAACCACCATAAAAATATTTACTATATATCTGATAGGAGGTTAACATGGCAGTCAAGGTTGGTATTAATGGTTTCGGAAGAATCGGAAGAATGGTTGGCCGCGCAATTTTGGAAAAAAATTCCAAAAATATAGAGTTAGTTGCCGTAAACGACATCACTGATGCTAAGACGCTCGCCCATCTTTTAAAATATGATTCTGTGCACGGCCGTTTTCCCGGAGGCCAGGTTAAGGCAGGCGCAGATTCTATAATTGTAAATGGAAAAGAAATAAAAGTTCTTGCAAAAAAAGACCCAAGCGAACTTCCCTGGAAAGAGCTCGGCGTTGATATCGTTGTTGAATCAACCGGGCTTTTTACGATTAAAAATGACGGAGTCAATAAAAAAGGAAAAGAAGTCAAAGGCGCAGTTAACCACATTACAAAAGGCGGAGCCAAGAAAGTTATAATCTCTGCTCCAGCTGAAGGCGAAGATTTAACTATAGTTATAGGCGTAAATGACGATAAGTATGACCCGAAAAATCATAATGTAGTTTCTAACGCATCCTGCACTACAAACTGTCTTGGACCTGTAGCGAAAGTTTTGAATGATACCTGGGGAATCGAGAAAGGTTTGATGACTACAATACATGCCTATACTAACGATCAAAGAGTCCAGGATTTGCCTCATCCCGACATACGCCGCGCGCGCGCAGCTGCAATTTCAATGATTCCAACTTCAACAGGCGCAGCAAAAGCAATAGGGCTGGTTATTCCTGAATTAAAAGGCAAGCTTGATGGCTTTTCCATGAGAGTGCCCGTAGCAAATGTTTCTGTCGTTGACTTAGCTTGCACGTTAAAGAAAGATGCGACAGTTGAAGAAATAAATAACGCGCTTAAGGCGGCTTCTGTTGGAAAAATGAAAGGCATTTTGGATTACACTGACGAACCGGTGGTATCAGTAGATTTTAATCATTACCCTGCATCGGCTACCGTTGATTCGAAAATGACAAAAGTCATCGGCGGAAACTTCGTTAAGGTTATCGCCTGGTACGATAATGAGTGGGGTTATTCCTGCAGGGTAGTTGATCTTATTGATATGATGATTAAAAAAGGTTTATAAAAATAGAAAGTTAATTATTTGTTTGCTTTCAGCAAAGGCGAGGTAGTAAATGGCTAAATTAACTGTCAAAGACATGGATTTTAAGGGCAAAATTGTTATTATGCGTGTTGATTTCAATGTGCCGCTTGACAAAAAAACAGGAGATATTACCGACGATACACGCATAAAAGAAGCCATGCCAACGATAAAATATGTTCTTGAAAAAGGCGCAAAGAAACTGATTCTTATGAGCCATTTAGGCAGGCCGGATGGTAAAGTGGTAGACAGCCTTCGGATGAACCCGGTTGCAAAAAAATTATCGCAAATTTTGGGAGAAGATGTTGAGAAGCTTGATGACTGCGTCGGTGATGAAATAAAAAAGAAAATAGATGCGAGCCCTAAAAAAGTTATTCTTCTTGAAAACCTGAGATTTCACGCAGAAGAAGAAGCTGGTGATGAAAAATTTGCCAAACAGCTTGCCTCATTGGCAGATATTTATGTGAACGATGCTTTCGGCACGGCGCACCGGGCCCATGCATCTACAACTGTTATTGCAAAATTTTTACCAGCATGCCTTGGCTTTTTGATAGAAAAAGAAGTTAAATATTTATCTTCAGCATTATCGCCGCAAAAGCCATATGTTGTAATTTTGGGTGGCGCTAAAGTATCAGATAAGATTGATGTCATAAGCAGCCTTATGCAAAGAGCAGATAAATTTTTAATCGGCGGCGCCATGGCATATACTTTCTTAAAGAGCAAGGGCGAAGATGTGGGTGCTTCGCGAGTTGAGGCGGATAAGCTTGATGTAGCGAGAGATATTTTAAAGAAGGCTGAATCCAAGAAAATAAAAATAGTTTTACCCATAGACCATTTGGTTATTGATAATCTGGAAAATCCCAAAGTGAAAAATATAGTCGATAAGATACCTGCGGGTTTTCTGGGTGTTGACATCGGACCAAAGACGGTTGAACTCTTTAAAAAGGAATTAAGTGACGCAAAAACTGTTCTTTGGAACGGCCCTGTAGGTATTTTCGAAAAAGATGATTACGCAAAAGGAACCGAAGCGTTAGCTAAGTGTTTAGCTGATTTAAAACAGGCCACAGTTATCGTTGGCGGTGGAGATTCGGCATCGGCTGCGAAAAAATTTAAAGTTGCAGATAAGCTGTCTCATGTTTCAACCGGCGGCGGAGCTTCTCTTGAATTCTTGGAAGGAAAAGCCCTTCCTGGGATTGCGATTATACCGGACAAAAAATAATAAAACAAACTTAGGAGTTAAAATATGCGCAAACCACTTATCGCGGGCAACTGGAAAATGTATAAGACAAGCGACCAGGCTGTTAAGCTGGTCGCCGGAATAAAAGCCGCACTTAAAGATTTTGAAAGCGTTGACGTTGTCCTTTGTCCGCCTTTCACCGTTCTTTCGACGGTTTACAATGTCATAAGCGATTGCGACATTCAGCTTGGCGGCCAGGATTTATATTGGGAGAAAGAAGGCGCGTTCACCGGAGAAATTTCCCCGATTATGCTTAAAGACTGCGGATGCGATTTCGTTATTCTGGGGCACTCCGAGAGAAGAAAATATTTTGCGGAGACAGATGGGATTATCAATAAAAAAGTAAAAGCTGCCCTGGAAGTAGGGCTTCGGCCTATTTGCTGTGTCGGCGAAACCCTCGAAGAAAGAGAAGCCGGCAAAACCATAGATGTCGTAAAAACACAGCTTACCGGGTGTTCAGCCGGGCTCGAGATAGGAGATGCCCTTAATTTGGTTATTGCGTATGAGCCGGTGTGGGCAATAGGAACCGGCAAGAATGCAACTGCCGCCCAGGCCCAGGAAGTCCACAAATTTATACGAACATGGATTGCCGAGAACTTATCACAGGGAGTTGCAAACAGCCTGAGAATACTTTATGGCGGAAGTGTCAAGCCGGCAAATACAAAAGAATTAATGAACGAGGAAGACGTTGACGGTGCATTAGTGGGAGGGGCTTCGTTGGAAGCTTCTTCATTTGTCGAAATAGTTAAAAACTCAATATAAACCTATGTTGTATACTTTAATTTTAGTGTTTCATGTTTTTGTGGTGATTGGGTTAATCAGCGTTATATTAATCCAGCGCGGAAGAAGCGGCGGGCTTATTGAAGCGTTAGGAGGGGTTGAGTCCATATTTGGAACCAAGACCAGCTCTTTCTTTGTTAAAGTAACGGTAGTCCTCGCAATACTATTTTTCATAACTACCATATCTTTGGCATATCTTTCCAAACAGCGCGGCAAATCTTTGCTGGACAGATATAAGGATGTTCCAACGCAACAGGAAAAAACTACACCGGAGCCTGGTTTACCTAAGCCTGAGGCTAAATAAGTTTAAGCCGTTTCATACCTGAATAAAACCCATTGAAGGTATTGACACAATTATTCATTTATGTTAAATTAAACTTGATGCGGTACTTCCTAATAACCTTTCTTCTTATACCAATATTTTATTCAAGTGCTAAAGACGTAAGCGACGCTTCTAGTCCGCGTCCGCCTATGGGCAGCGTTACAACCAGAAGCAACACCCCTGTGGTTACCCGCAGTTCAGATGTAAAAAGTACAAAACCTACGGATAGAAGCAAGGCAATCTGGTATCCCAAAGGCAAAGCCCCGAAATATAAATTAAACCAGCCGGCAAAAACCTCCGAAGAAGAAGACACAAACACAGTAAAGGGCATATTTAAAGAAGAAGCTAAGGGGTACCGTAAAGAAGCTGCCAGGTTGCAGGCAAACAATGATTTAAACGGTGCGCTCACTTTTTATAAAAAAGCATTAGAGTTTGACCCTAATGACATTGAAACCATAAACGATATAGGCGTTCTTTATGAAAGTTTAAATGACACGGTAAGCGCAGCTGTCATGTATAAGAAAACATTGGAACTGAATCCGCAGTATTTACCTGCCTATACTAATCTGGCGTTTCTTTATGAGGCAAAAAATGATACGCGAAATGCCACTTATTACTGGCAGAAAAGATATGAATTAGGCAGGGAAGGCGAATATTGGACTAATATAGCAAAGCAGCACTTGATAGATTTAGGGACGTATCCGGATGTGTATAGAGCCAAGATGGATAAGGAAGCTTCGCTTATGGTTCAGGATTTGGCATACGGAAGAGTTGAAAAGGCCAAAGATAACATAAAAGATGCCCGGCTGCATTATTATATAGGAACGCGCCTTTCTTCTAAAAAAGATTACGGAGCTGCTCTAAAAGAATTTGAATCAGCGCTTGCTTTAAATCCGCAGGATGAAGAATTAAGGCTGCAAATAATGGATTCTTATAAAAGTGCGGAAGAAGCTTACGCAAAAGATAAAATCATTTCAGAAACCCAGGATGCGTTAAATTCCATTAAAGATGACAACTATTATACTGCCGAAGAAAAACTTCGGAGTGCTCTTTCTACGGTTTACCGTGCTTCACAGGAAAAATAATATAATTCCAGCCAACACCTCAATTAAAATAATTGTATAGGTTTGTAAGTGGCAAATTTAGGGCCTTATCCCTTAAGAAATAAACTCAAAATAACAAGTAAACTGTGTTAAGTTTTTCAGATAACTTGCGTTAACGTATAGGAG
>JAQVOZ010000076.1 GCA_028702365.1 Candidatus Omnitrophota bacterium
ATCCAGCCCGCCCACATCCGTAAGCGCCTCGCGCCTGAATATCACGTTGGTGCCGCAGCAAAACATGGCTCCGCCCGAGCTTTTACCTTCGCATATATATTCGTAAAAAACAGCTTGCTGAAACGCCGACGCTCTTGCAACCCGGCTTTCTTCTATATTCGAATAAAACTGCGGCGTTTGTATGTAGGCAAGTTTTTTGTCTTTCTCTATTATAGGAACAAGGACGTTTAGAAATTCCGGAAGCGGGTTCTGGTCGGCATCAAATATAACCACATAATCTTCGGTAAGAGCCTTAAGACAGTCATTAATAATGCCCGCTTTGGCACCATGGCGTATCTGCCGCCTGAATAAAATCAAACTATAATCCCTGCATAGCTCATCTGCCTCACGCGTATACTTTTCGTCAGAACTATCGTCGAGAAAATATATCCTTTTATTCTCATAATTTATATTCTTCAAGGTTACAAAAGTATTTTCCAGTATATCTTTTGGCTCATGCCGCGCTGCGACAAGTATTGCAACCGAAGGCAGCTTACCTTTTAAGCTCTCATACCCGGGGTAGGATTCTTTCTTTTTCCCCGAATACATTTTTATTATATTCACCGCGTAACCCGTGCTATGCAATATAATAAAAAGGTCTCCGGCTACCAGAAGGGAAGCAAAAAACTTTTCTATAGCAGTGTATTCGGCAAATAAAAACAGCGCTGTGCGCACCGCAATATAAACCAAACTTACGATAACCGATAAAATAATCGCTAGTTTTATTAAACCTTCCTGTCTTATTTTCATACCGTTAAAAATAATATTTCAGTGACGCCATAACATTGCTGTCATTGTATACATTGCAGCTCGAATTAACTACAGAACCTTTAATGCTGATATTTAGCCTTTTATTGATATCCCACCCTAATTCTCCGCTGAATTTATGCCCGACTATATCCGTGGAATCTACGGACGCTTCATAGCCTAAATCGTAATAAAGGTTGTTTGCGCCGAAAAACACTTCTTCTTTGTTTAAATAATGCTTCCAATCTAAAGCTAAAGAATTTGTTGAGAAATTTTTTGGAGAAAAATAATCGGTTACCGTATCTTTGAAGGTTTTATAAAAATACCTGTATTTAAGGGTGAGCCTTTTTGGTTCAAAGGAAAAATAATACAAAACATCAAAGCCTGGTTCGTGTTTATAATTACTGTCGGAATAATTGGCAAATAAATAATCGAAACCCACCTTCAGGCTTTTGTTCACATCTATTGTCCAGCGTTCTTTGTAATTATCGCTGTAGAAACGGCCTATAATAACCCTGCTGTTATTTTCGAGGCGCTCCCTGTCATAAGAAAAATCAAACATACCATAATCAAAAGTGCGCAGTCCGTAATTTACGCCGAAAGTATGAACTGTATTGATATCTTTGTTGTAAACTACAAAATCGTAATAGGCGGCTGTATGCCAATTGGGGTTATTTATATAGGTAAGCTTTAGTTTGCCTTCATTTTCCAGAATATCTCCATAATCAGAAAAACTGCGAAAAGTTAATTTATACGCTCCGGAAAAAGCAAGGTTAGGGTTAAGCGGCTGGTTGAACTCATTTATCAAGCTTTGCCTTCTGATGTCAGTATCGCGGCTGGGGCTTTCTGCCCTGTAATATTCGTATGCCGGGCTCCACAACAAATGCCCGGAGATTAATTTTGCTTTCTCAAGGCCTTCTCTTGCGCGAAAGTGATTAGGGGAAACATCCAGTATCTGCCTATAGGAATCCATAGCCTGCGGCCACATTGATTGATAAGAATAAATTTGTGATAAATCAAAAACTGCATCCAGATTTTGCGGTTCAGTCAGTATTAACTTTTTATAACTTGAACTTGCATTTTTTACGCGGTTATCCCAATAGTATTTTTTTGCATGCATTTCCAGTTCAACATTTTTATCGTATGTTGTTTTAAGTATCTCATTGTATTCATTAAGCGATTTGCCGTATTTAGCCTGCCAGCCTAAAATCCGGGCCTTCTTTAGCCTTAGCCCGGTATCTTCTTTCTCTGCCAGCATTTCATCATAAAGCCTGACGGCTTCATCATATTTCATGTTCCAGCTTAAAACATCAGCCAGCTTTTCTTTTACTTTCAAATCATATTTTTGTCCAAGCGCTTTTCTATATAACGATTCTGCTTCCTTAAAATTTCCGCTGTAAGCAAAGGCATCGGCAAGATGTAAATTTGCCTCAAAATTATCAGGATTTCCCTTAAGGATATCTTTAAAAATTTCTTCTGAACGTTTGTAGTGCCCGCTATAAAGGCAAACCTGCCCCAGATAAATTCTTGCCTTTATATCCTGCGGATTTGCCGCTATCCTTTCCTCTAAAGCAAGCTCTGCCATTTTGTAATCTTTGTCACTTATAAGCGCTTCTATCAATAAATAATTCAGCTCATCTTTCATCCCTCCTTCGCTTCTTACCGGTATTTCTTCCTGGGCTAATTCTTCAAGAATAGGGATAGCTTTTTTGGGCTCGTTGCCGTATTGAAAAGCCTGCGCTAAGAGGAAACGCGCCGTAAAATCTTTTGGTTTGTCCTTGAGGACATTTTCCAATATCGCTCTTGCCTTCCCCGGTTGGTTATCCCAAATATAAACCTGCGCAAGTTTGATTTGAGCATCGCTATCTGCCGTTTGCGCAATTATCTCTTTATAAAACGCAATAGCTTCGGCATATTCTTTTTGCCAGGACAGAGTTTCTGCCATTGCTTTTTTAATGGAGTAATCCCGCGGATGTATAAGAATGATTTCCCGGAAAGTTTTTATGGCCTCCGGTTGATTGTCTGTCCACTGATAGCAGTAGGCTAATTCTTTTAATGCGTCCAGACGGTTGGGTTTTATGGAAAGAGATTTTTTATAGAATGAAACAGCTTCGCTGTATTTTCCTTTTTCATACAATCTATGGCCTTCGTAATAATTGATATCGGCTTGTTGTGTTTTATGATAAACAACTGTGGTACCGGCGGCACTGGCGAATAAAGCAATAATCAACCAGATTAACTTTACCATATGTTTTATTTTAATGTTTTATCCAGGCAGGGTCAAACTAAATTAGCATAAAATGCAGATTTTTCGAAAGGCAAATTATGATTACAACGCGAGGAAGGCGTTAAGTGCTTTATTTTTGATGCTGTTTTACCGCTTTTAGGGATTCTATTGCTTTTATAGCCTCTGCCTTGGTCAGTTCGTCAATTGTAGTTTTATGATAATATTTATGCAGGAAATTATTAAGATGGCTCTCCTCCCAACCAAGCTCGGCAGCGAGATATTTTATAAATAATTTCTGTTTTATAGTAAGGCCGTAAGGATTGACATGGTAATATTTGCTGCGGACAAAGTAATTCATCAGCCTTCTAAAGCCTGCATCATTAAGGTCTTTTGCGCTGGCTACGCCTGTAATATCCTGCAGGATTTTCCTGTATTCCTCTTCAGGAATGTCTAATGCTTTTTTTACAATATGAATGATTGCTAACTTCTTTTTATCCATTTAACATCCTATTTTAAAATATTCGTCCTGCAGACTTCAGCAAACTTTTTAGCGCTTTTTCTGATAATCCTTTTGTAAGTTTTATAATCAATGCCTACGATGCCGAACCTTGGAACAAAACCTTTATCCCATTCAAAATTATCCATGAGCGACCAGTAAAGATAACCTGTAATTTTTACTCCTTTCTTTATGGCCCGGTGGATATATTTTAAATGGTCATGTATATATTTCCAGCGCTGGCTGTCATCTTTGGTGCAGATGCCATTTTCTGTTATCATTATCGGCAAATTGTATTTTTTAAGCGATAAAAGTACCTCATATAATCCTTTCGGATATATATCCCAGCCAAGAGAATTCTTCGCTATGCGATGATGTTTTTTTTCGCAAACATCCATTGCCAAATTGCCTTTTCCTAATTGCTTAAGAGCGACCACCTGCCGCGAATAATAATTAATGCCGATAAAATCAAGCGGCAAGCGCTTTAAAAAATTGCCCATGGATATTCTTTCCAAAAAACCTATGTTATATACTTTGGCACGTAAATAAGCTGCCAGGCGGTTCCTTAAATTCCTTTTGCAGGGGACAAAAGCCATTACATTCTGGGCTATACTAACGCTGGGCTTACAGTTGCTAAGCTCTTTGTAAATCTTATGGATAAGATGATAAGCTTTGATATGCGCTAAGGCCAGGTGTTCCTCGACATACGCTGCCTTAAACAATGATTTTTTTTGAGGCGGCCACACTCCAAGCAAATAAGCATGCGATATAAATATTGTAGGTTCGTTTATGGTAATCCAATAACGGACATATTTTGCCAAGGCCGGAACTACAAAATTGCAGTAGCGTAAATAGCGTTCAATTGAACGCTGGTCTTCCCAACCTCCTGATTTAGCAAACCAGATTGGATTTGTAAAATGATGCAACGTAACTACAGGCTCAATGTTACGTTTCTTAAGCGCCAAAAGGACATTGAGATAGTGCTGCAATTCTTTTTTGGAGAATCTTCCTTCACGAGGCTCAATGCGGCTCCACTCTATAGAAAACCGATGCGCATTGTGATTCAGGCTTTTGGCTATGTCAAAATCCTGCTCATAAAATTCATAGTGGCGGCAGGCCGCGCCTGACATGGTTTTTCCGGCAGACTTCTCCCATTGCCACCAATCGCAATTTCCGTTGCCCCCTTCAACCTGGTAAGAAGATGTCGCCGCGCCCCATAGAAAATTGTTTGGAAACTTTCTCATAAAAGAATTATATCATTATCTGGCGCAAAGAACAAATTCCAACTCTCAATACTTGACTTACGCTTTAAAACAATATAAATTAAAAGCATGAGGACATTAATAAAACTGATTAAAAAAACCTATGGAATGGCGCATCCGGACGAACGCAAAGTCGTGATGCACAATTTTGCTTCGCTTTCTGTATTGCAGATAATAACATACGTTCTTCCGGTTATCATAATACCTTATCTTTTTAGGGTCCTTGGTGCGGAAAAATTCGGCCTTTTAGCTTTTGCGCAGGCCTTCGTGCAATATTTTATGATTCTTACCGATTATGGCTTTAGTATTACCGCGACAAAAGAAATTTCTCTCTGCCAGCATGAACATGCACAGGTATGCAGAGCGTTTTCCTCAGTTATGACGGTAAAAATCGCCTTAGCTTTTTTAAGCTTTGTCATACTTGGTGTAATTATTTATTTTATCCCGAAATTTAGAACAGACTGGATGGTTTATGTTTTAAGTTTCGGCACGGTTGTAGGAAACACAATTTTCCCTGTCTGGTTCTTCCAGGGCACCGAAAAAATGAAATATATTACAATCTTAAATATCGCCGGCGGTTTTGCTTTGGCAATTTTTATCTTTATATTTATAAAAGGCCCCGGTGATTACCTTAAGGTTGCGCTTATAAACTCTTTTGTGTTTTTAACAACCGGCGTCCTTGGCCAATATATAGTTTTTAAAAGGTTCAGGGTAGCCTATAAATTCGAAGGTTATAAGAGCCTCAGACAGCAGCTTAAGGCTGGCTGGGACATTTTTATTTCAATTGCCGCAATAAACGCTTATACGAATACGCGCGTATTTATCCTCGGCCTTCTTACCAATAACACCGTAACGGGTTTCTATTCAATAGCAGAAAAAATTGCCAGCGCCTGCCAGACCTTTCCGTTGGATTCTTTTTCTCAAGCAATATTCCCGCGCCTTAATAAGATATTCCAAAAAAATAAAGCAAAAGCATTCGAACTTATGCAGCATATACAACGGATAACAACAATTTTTTCTTTCATCTTTTTGCCGATTATTTTTATCTTTGCCAATCTTATCATCAGAATCGTTTGTGGGTGCAATTATAAAGAACCAATACTTGCCTTAAGGCTTTTATTAATCTCCGTGTTTTTTGTCGCGATTAATGCTTTTCGCGTGCAGTTTTTGGTTGTCTGCGGAAAAACTTACATTTATTCAAGAATCCACGTAGTTATGGCTATGTTGGGGCTACCTTTAATATTTCTTCTGGTATTTTCTTTTTCTTATATGGGAGCGGCAGTTGCAACGATTGTGCTTGAGGCAGGAATTTTTATTATTACTTACTTTACGGTAAGAAAACTTAACTTTTCCTAGACTGCTATAAAGAAACTCTCTTTGGGACAAAAACCCGCCTTGCTTCCCAGATAAGCATAACGCTTAAGCTCAAAAGTAAAATCCCGCATGTTCCGGAAAGAATTATATCGCTTGAAGGCGGCTGTTTCCCCCACCCAAAAACCAGAGATCTTACAAAAGGATCAATCATCTGGATGAGCGAACATAATGTAACAACAAACATAAATATCATCGGAAGTATGGCTATTCTTATTTTTTTACCCATATGCATGAGCCAGCTAGAGACTGCGAGCAGGATAAAACTGGCAAGCAGCTGATTACTGGTTCCAAAAATCGGCCAGGCAACAAGGTAGCCTTTTTCTTTTGTCATCATAAGAAATAAAAACGGAATTATTACACTTATAAGGCCTGCGAGATACATTTATTCAAGAATCCACGTAGTTATGGCTATGTTGGGGCTACCTTTAATATTTCTTCTGGTATTTTCTTTTTCTTATATGGGAGCGGCAGTTGCAACGATTGTGCTTGAGGCAGGAATTTTTA
>JAQVOZ010000077.1 GCA_028702365.1 Candidatus Omnitrophota bacterium
CCTTTAACTTCAGTAAGAATCGGCGATGAATATGGGTCCCATCTGACAAAAATTTTATCTTTTTCAACCGTGCCGCCGTCTTCCAGAATAATTGTTGAACCTTGCGGAACAGGATTTCTTTGTAACTCTATACCGCGCTCATCATTTACGCTTATCATACCGTTTCTATTAAGCACTATAAAATTTTTGCCCTTTGCAACGATCTTTAAACCATGGTATTTTACCGCACCTTTTTCTTTCGCTTTGATAAATGCTCTTTCTGCGACTCTGGACGCGGTTCCACCGATATGGAATGTTCTCATCGTAAGCTGTGTTCCAGGCTCACCTATTGACTGCGCTGCGATTACGCCGACTGCCTCACCTATTTCAATAAGTTTTCCGGAAGCCAAATTCCTTCCATAACATTTTATACAAGCTCCTCTTTCTGACTCGCAGGTAAGCACGCTTCTTATGCGGATTTTCTCAAGGCCAAGACGTTCTATTTTATCTGCTTTTTCTTCGGTAATTTCTTCTCCGGCCTTTACTATTGTTTCATCGCTCACAACATCAACAATGCTGTCAAGCGCAACGCGGCCTACAATCCGCTCTTTTAAAGGAACAACCACTTCATCGCCTTCTACAATTTCCGAAACTGTTATGCCGTTTACCGTGCCGCAATCTTCTTCTATGATTATGACTTCCTGAGCAACGTCAACAAGGCGCCTGGTTAAGTAACCCGCGTCAGCGGTTTTAAGCGCCGTATCAGCCAAACCTTTTCTTGCGCCGTGGGTTGAAATAAAATATTCAAGAACGGTTAATCCTTCCCTGAAGTTTGAAATAATCGGAGTTTCAATAATTTCTCCGGAAGGTTTCGCCATAAGGCCGCGCATGCCGGCTAACTGCCTTATCTGAACACGGCTACCGCGGGCACCGCTATCTGCCATCATAAATATCGGATTAAATTTATCCATGGTCTTAAACACGAGGTCAGATATACGGTCATTTGTCCTCGTCCAGATATCGATAATTTTGTTGTGGCGTTCACGTTCCGTGATAATTCCTTTTTTATACTGGTCTTCAACTTTTGCAACATCGTCATTGGCTTCGTTTATAGATTCGGTTTTCTGTTCCGGCGTATGCAAATCGTTGATAGAAATACTTATTCCGCCGTAAGTAGCATATTCAAAACCCAAATCTTTTATTTTATCGAGCAGCTCAACTGCTGTGCCGTGGCCGAACATTTTGTAGCATTCGCTGATAATTTCAGAAACGCTTTTTTTGCTAAGCGGCTCATTAACATACCTGAAGCCCTTAGGCAATACCTGGTTAAAAATAATTCTTCCTACTGTTGTATTTACAATTTTTTTCTTGCCCTCTTCTTCTATGCGTATCTTAATCTTTGAATGCAGCTCAACCTCTTCATCCTGAAAAGCAGTTATAGCTTCTTCAGCGCAAGAAAATACCGTTCCTTCTCCTGCCCCTCTATCTTTATCTAATGTCAGATAGCGGCATCCGATAATTGTATCCTGCGTAGGTGTAATAACCGGCCTGCCGTCAGCAGGTGAAAAAATATTATTTACCGAAAGCATAGCAAGCCTCGCCTCTGATTGTGCTTCAATAGACAACGGAACATGCACTGCCATCTGGTCGCCGTCAAAATCTGCGTTAAAAGCAGCACAAACAAGCGGGTGCAACTTAATTGCTTTTCCCTCTACGAGTATGGGATAGAAAGCCTGGATGCTTAAACGATGAAGCGTCGGTGCGCGGTTGAGCATAACCGGATGGCCGTTTATTACTTCTTCGAGTATATCCCAAACCTCAACACGCGCTCTTTCAACCATCCTGCGCGCGCCTTTTATGGTATGGACAAAACCTCTTTCTCTTAATTTTTTTATTATAAAAGGCTCAAAAAGCTCAAGAGCCATCTGCTTTGGAATTCCGCATTGATGAAGTTTTAAATCCGGCCCTACTACAATTACGCTTCTTCCGGAATAATCCACTCGTTTACCAAGAAGATTTTGCCTGAAACGCCCTTGTTTACCCTTAAGCATATCAGAAAGGCTTTTCAAAGGCCTGTTCTGGGGGCCTGTAACCGGCCTGCCGTGGCGGCCGTTTTCAATCAAAGCATCAACTGCTTCCTGAAGCATTCGTTTTTCATTTTTTACAATTATGTCAGGGGCGCCAAGTGAAATTAATTTTCTAAGGCGGTTATTTCTGTTAATCACGCGCCTATAGAGGTCGTTTAAGTCAGAGGAAGCAAACCTTCCGCCTTCAAGAGGAACCAGTGGGCGCAAATCTGGCGGTATCACCGGAACTGCATCCAAAACCATCCACTCCGGCTTATTGCCTGAACGCCTGAAATCCTCAACTATTTTTAGCCTTTTTAAAAGGCGCTTGTTTAAGGTACTTTTTGTGTTTTCGATTTCGCGGCGGATACTTTTATTAAGTTTATCCAAATCTAAATCTTTAAGTAATTCTCTTATTGCCTCAGCGCCTATTTTTACTGTAAAATTCTGCCCGAATTCTTTTAAAGCTTTCTGGTATTCCTCCTCATTAAGAAGTTGCATTTTCTTAAGAGTGCTGGTGCCCGGGTCTATGACAATATACTCTTCGTAATAAATTACTTTTTCGAGTTCTTTTGCGGAGAGGTCCAGCATCGAACCTATGCGTGAAGGTATGATTTTGAAAAACCAGATGTGGGTAACAGGGGCTGCCAAATCAATATGGCCCATGCGCTGCCTACGTACTGAAGAATGCAATACTTCAACGCCGCAACGGTCGCATTTTGTATTTTTAAATTTTATACCTTTCAATTTTCCGCAATGACATTCCCAGTCCTTTGCAGGGCCGAAAATCTTTTCACAGAAAAGCCCGTCTTTCTCGGGCTTTAGGGTTCGATAATTAAGAGTTTCTGCTTTTTTTACTTCTCCCGATGACCAGCCTCTGATTGCCTGGTTAGAAGCAAGCCGAATGGTTATTTGATCAAAGAATGTACTGTCTTCAATCATTTATTTGGACTCCTTTTCTGGCCTTATATCCAGACACAATCCTTGTAACTCTTTAATCAAAACATTAAACGACTCTGGGACTGAAGGCTGGAATTTCTGTTCTCCTCTTACTATCGCTTCATAGATTCTTGTTCTTCCTTCAACGTCGTCACTTTTTACAGTCAGCATTTCCTGAAGAGTAAATGCTGCGCCGTAAGCTTCAAGCGCCCAAACTTCCATTTCTCCGAAACGCTGGCCGCCGAATTGCGCTTTTCCGCCAAGAGGCTGTTGAGTAATCAAAGAATATGGGCCAATTGCTCTTGCGTGTATCTTATCGTCGACCATATGCACCAGTTTCATAATAAACATACAGCCGACACTTATTTGATTGTCAAAAGCTTTCCCGGTATGGCCGTCATAAATGGTTACCTTTCCATTTTCCGGAATCCCTGCCTGATTTAATAAATTCTTAATATCTTCTTCTTTTGCGCCCTCAAAAACAGGCGTAATTGTCTTTATCCCAAGTTTTTTAGCTGCCCAGCCAAGATGCATTTCCAAAAGCTGGCCGACGTTCATTCTTGAAGGCACACCCAAGGGATTTAAAATTAAATCAAGTGTAGTGCCATCTTCAAGAAACGGCATATCTTCTTCCGGCAGTATTTTTGAAATAACACCTTTGTTGCCATGACGGCCGGAAAGTTTATCTCCGGCAGATACCTTTCTTTTCATTGCCACAAACACGACAACTCTTTTTAATACTCCGGTTGGAAGTTCATCGCCCTTTTTAATTTTCGCACTTTCGAGTTCCCTTTCCATAGCAAGTTCCTGCAGACGGTCATCATAAATACTTAATATAGCTTTTGCTTCTTCGCTTGCATCTATATCATCGGAACTTATTCTTGCTTCGCTTTTCCCCAAAATTGCTGAAAGCCGCCTCATTTTTTCGCGGGTCAAAAGCTCTTTTTCCTCTTCGTAGTATCTTTCTATCTCGCGGACTCTTTTCATCTCTTCTGTTTTTTCTTTTTTGGAACGGCGGCCGCGGTCTTTTCTCTGAAACACTTCAACATTAATAACAACGCCATAAACTCCTGGCGGAACCCTTAAAGATGTATCCTTAACGTCTGCTGCTTTTTCTCCGAATATCGCACGAAGCAGCCGCTCTTCCGGAGAAAGTTCTTTTTCTGTCTTGGGAGTAACGCGCCCAACTAAAATATCATCCGGCATAACTTCTGCGCCAAGGCGCACTATGCCGTTTTCATCAAGATTCTTTAATACTTCTTCGCTCACGTTGGGAATATCTCTGGTTACTTCTTCGTTGCCAAGGCGTGTTTCGCGGGCTTCAACTTCGAATTTTTCAACATGAACCGAAGTAAGCACATCGTCTTTTACCAGCCTCTCATTTATAATAATTGCATCCTCAAAGTTATAGCCTCTCCATGGCATAAAACCTACCAAAAGGTTTCTGCCCAACGCAAGCTCGCCGTGCCGGGTTGCCATGCCATCGGCAATAGTTTCTCCAACTTTAACTTTATCGCCTTTAGTGACAATCGGGCGCTGGTTTACGCAGGTATCGGCGTTCGAACGTTCGAATTTCTTAAGTTTGTAAACGAAATTGCCTATTTTAATGTGATGGGCATCAACCTCATCAACTGTGCCTTCTTCTTTATTAAGAACAACCACTCCGCTATCGCGTGCAACCTTTTTTTCTGCACCGGTTGAAACAACGGGCTCTTCCGGAAACAGAAGCGGAACAGCTTGCCTTTGCATGTTTGAACCCATCAAGGCTCTGTTTGCATCGTCATGCTCTAAGAATGGTATCAAGACCGCAGACACAGAAATTATCTGCTGCGGAGAAATATCCATATATTCGACATCGTGCGGTTTTACTTTGGGAAATTTTCCTTTATACCGCGAATAGATTTCTTTATCCTTTATCTTTCCATCTTCATCTATGTTGTATGACACCTGAGCGATTATACGATTCTCATCCTCATCTCCCGTAAGATATTCAACTTTATCCAATACTATGCCTTTCTCAACCTTTCTATAAGAAGTTGTAAGAAATCCCAGCGGATTTATCCGGACATAGGTAGTAAGCGAAGAAAGCAAACCTATGTTAGCGCCTTCCGGAGTTTCAATCGGGCATATTTTTCCGTAATGTGTAGGATGGACGTCTCTTACCTCAAACCCTGCACGTTCACGGGAAAGTCCACCAGGCCCCATTGCCGACAACCTTCTCTTGTGGGTGATTTCCGCAAGCGGGTTTGTCTGATCCATAAACTGAGAAAGCGGAGAACGTGCGAAAAAATCCTGTATTTGAGCAGAAAACGCTCTGGAATTTATAAGATGCTGTATCGAAAAATCGCTGGAAGCAATAAGTGGGTACCTGTCAAGAAAAGTTCTTTCTACGCGAAGAAGTCCCACCCTTACCTGATGCTGCAAAAGCTCTCCTATTAATTTTACGCGCCTGTTTGCGAGATGGTCTATATCATCAGTTGGGCGTTCGCCCGCCTTTACCCTAAGAAGGTTTTTTACTATTGCAACAAGAGTTTCTAAATCTATTATTCTCTTGCTTAAAGGCAACTCCATTCCTAATTTTTTGTTCAATAGGTATCTGCCGACCCTGCCTAAATCGTACCGGCGCGGGTCAAGAAACATTCTTTTAAAAACTTCTTTTGCCGCCTCTAAAGTGATAGGCTCAGTTGGGCGCATCTTTTTGTAAAAATCAAGATATGCTTCTTCTGTGCTGATTGTAGAATCTTTTTTTACTGTATTTACAACTTCGGGGTATGGTTTATCGGAAAAATTTTTATAAATGTCTTCATTATTAGAAAGGCCCATTATTCTTAAAATTTGCGTGGCAGGAAAAGTTTTGCGGCGGTCGATAATTACGGTTATCGTATCATTTATATCAGTCCTAAATTCTATCCAATAACCTCTGTAGGGTATGATACGGGCAAAATACATACGCTTGCCCATTGGATGAAGTTCTTCTTCGAAAAATACACCAGGGGAGCGTTGCAGCTGGCTGACAATTGCCCTTTCATCGCCGTTAATTATAAAAGAGGCGGTATCCGTCATTAGGGGGACATCGCCCAAATAAATTTCCTGTTCTTTAACTTCGCTTGCCGGGCTTGTTAAACGCAGCCGTACCCTTAAGGGTGCCGCGTAAGTTTGTGCGCGTTTTTTACATTCTTCAACGCTGTAGCGGGGCCGGCTTAAGCTGTAAGAAACAAAATCCAAGCGGTATTGCTTGTCCGGGCTTTCCATGGGAAATACCTCTTCGAGTATTTCCTGCAAGCCGATTTTTTTCCTTTTTTCCGGGAGAATGTTCATTTGCAAGAACTCTTTGAAAGAATTAGTCTGATGCTCAAGCAAATGAGGCATCGGGTAATTCTTTTTGGTCTTAGCAAAAGATAATTCTTTTATTCCTTTCAAGCTAATACCCTCCTATATATATGTTTCTTAGGGTCACTCACGGTAAGCGAACCTAAAAACTCCAGGTACTTTTTATATTTACTTTAATTCTACGGCTGCGCCTGCGGCTTCCAGTTTCTTCTTAATCTCTTCAGCTTCTTCTTTGGTAATATTTTCTTTAACTTTTTTTGGAGCAGAATCTACAAGCTCTTTTGCCTC
>JAQVOZ010000078.1 GCA_028702365.1 Candidatus Omnitrophota bacterium
GTTGTCGTTTTAATCGGCTCTATAAGAAACTCATCCAAAACCCTTTCCATTTTTTTCAATGCTTCCTGGCGGGTCTTTCCTTTTGTTATTGCTTTTGCTATTAATGAATCATAATACGGGGGTATTTTGTAACCGCTGTATATATGAGTATCTATCCTTACGTCTTTTCCTCCCGGAACATAACAAAAATTTATGCTGCCCGGGCACGGCATAAAATTATTTTCCGGGTCTTCAGCATTTATGCGGCATTCGATAGCTGCGCCTTTCATGTTTATCTCATCCTGTTTTATGTTTAATTTTTGTCCGGCTGCAATAGCAATCTGCAGCTTAACCAGGTCTATGCCGGTTACTTCTTCGGTTATAGGGTGTTCTACTTGTATTCTTGTATTCATCTCCATAAAGTAAAAATGGCCCTTGTCATCAAGCAGAAACTCTATAGTACCCACACTTCTATAATTCATCTGCCTAATTCCTTTTATGCAAAGTTCACCCAGCTTCCGTCTTAAGCGCTGGTCTACTACGGGAGAAGGTGTTTCCTCTATGATTTTTTGATGACGGCGCTGGATACTGCAATCTCTTTCTCCAAGATATATTGCGTTGCCAAAATTATCAGCTGCAATTTGCACTTCTATATGCCGGGGATTTTCTATAAATTTTTCCATGTATATTTCGGAATCGCCGAAAGCAGCCTTAGCTTCTGACTGCGCAGTGAGCAGTGCTCCCACCAGCCGGACATCGCTGTGGCATACCCGCATACCTTTTCCTCCGCCGCCGGCTTTTGCTTTGAGAATAACAGGGTAGCCCATTTTTTTGGCAGTTGCGAGCGCCTCATCTTTTGTTTTTAAAGCACCTTTGCTTCCGGGTATAAGCGGCAGGTTTGCCTTATGCATGGTTTCTTTGGCCCTTACTTTATCGCCCATAAGCCTTATATTCTCGGCAGTAGGGCCGATAAATTTTATGCCGCAGGATTCGCACACTTCTGCGAAATAAGGATTTTCCGCAAGGAAACCATAGCCGGGGTGTATGGCGTCGCTGTCGGTTATTTCCGCAGCGCTGATTATACTCGAAATATTAAGATAACTTTCCGAGGAGGGTGGTTTACCTATGCAGATTGCCTCATCGGCAAATTCCAAATGCAGGGAATTTTTGTCTGCCTCTGAATAAACCGCAACAGTTTTAATGCCGAGCTCTCGACAAGCACGCATCACCCTTATTGCGATTTCGCCTCTATTTGCAATTAAAACTTTGGAAAACATTTATACCGCTTCCAACACAAATAGTGTTTGGCCAAATTCTACAGGCTGGCCGTTTTCAACCAATACTTCAATAACTTTTCCGCCTATCTCTGCTTTTATTTCATTCATAAGTTTCATTGCTTCTATGATGCATACAACGTCACCGGGCTTTATCACATCGCCTATTTCAACGTAAGGCTTAGCTCCCGGAGATGGCGCACGGTAAAAAGTTCCTACCATAGGGGACTTGATTTCAATTACCCCTTCTCTTTTGCCTGGTTTTTCTTCTTTAGCCGCCGGGCTGGGCATTTGAGAAACAATAACAGGCTGATTTTCTGAAAATTTTTTAAGCCTTATGCGCTTGCCTTCTTCTTCAATCTCAAGCTCGCAAAGACTGTTCTCATTCATGAAATTGATAAATTCTTTTAATTTTTCTAATTCCATAACTCCTCCCGTTAAAGGATTCGACTAATGTTTAAATCTATATTTATAATAAACATATAAATTCTAAACTCTGCTTAAATATTGTTTGTCCTGGATGTCTACTTTAATTAAATCTCCCTCACTTATAAAAAGCGGCACCTGCACAATTGCGCCGGTTTCTATTTCAGCGGGCTTTGTGCCGGATTTTACACTGTCACCCTTAAAGCCAGGTTCTGTTTTAACAACCTTGTACACCACCGTAACCGGCATCTTCAGGTTCACAAATTCATTATTATAAAAAAGGCCTGTGATTTCCATATTTTCCTTAAGCCACATAGCCTTGTCTTCTATCGCTGACTTGTCACAAACAAGCTCTTCGTATGTTTCTAAATCCATAAAATGGTACTTGCTCGAATCCTTGTATTGATATTGCAGTTTCCTTTCTTCAATTTCTGCCTCTCTGACATTATCCGAATCGCGTAAGGTAACATCCAAAATCTGGGCGCTTTTCAAATCCTTAACTTTCACCTTGCAAAAAGCCGGTCCTCTTGCTAATTTTACGTGATTGCATTCAAGCACTGTGTAAGGTTTATCATCGTAGATGATAACCATAGATGGACGTATACTACCTACAGAAATTCCCACTTAAAACTTCTCCCTTATTCTTGCCAACTAAAACCATATCTTCTATGCGTATGCCGAACTTTCCCTTTAAGTATATAGCAGGCTCAATTGTAATTACCATTCCTTCTCTGAGTATTTCTTCGCTCCTTGGGCCGACGAATGGTATTTCATGAACTTCAAGCCCAACACCATGGCCTGTACCATGTCCGAAAAATTGTCCGTAACCTTTTTTTTCTATAAAAGAACGGGCTGCGTTATCTACTTCTTTGACTGTAACGCCGTCTTTTATTTTTTTTATGCTTAAATCCTGGGCCTTCCTGACAATGTCGTAAATTCTTCTGAAGAAAGGGGTTATTTTACCCCAGGTAAACACCCTTGTCAAGTCAGCGCAATATTCATAATACTTTGCGCCTAAATCAATTAGGAAAAAATTTTCGCTCAACCTCCGGCCCTCTCTGGCTGCATGGTGCGGTAGTGCGCTGTTTGCACCAGATGCAACTACTGCAGGAAATGCTATAGAATTACTGCCACGAATACGTAAAAACCTTTCTATCTCTATGTTAAGCTGTTTTTCTGTCATTGCCTTGTCGCGTATTTCCATAACAAACTCAAAAGCTTCCTCGCTTATCGAAGTGGCTTTTTTTATCAAAGATATTTCCCCTGGCTCTTTAATTGCTCTTATTTTCTCGAGTAAATCTACGGTCTCGCATAGCTCTATACCGTTAGCTATAAGATATTGTTTTATTTTGGAATATTCAAGGTATGGAATATTTTTTGCTTCGAAACCTATGCGGCGCAAATGAAGGCTTTTGATAGTATTGGATAATTCCTTAAAAATATTGCCCCTTGCAACAACCACCTTCCAGGTATTAAGATCTTTCGCTTCGTATTCATAGATAAAATTGGTAAAATATATAAGTTCGCCGTCTTGGCTAAGCAGTAAATAACCATCCGCCTCACGAAAGCCCGAAAGATAGCTGATATTTACCGCTTTAGAAAACACAACAGCACCCAGGGAAAGCGCCTTTAACTGGCTTACGCATTTTTCGATGCGGCTTTTCATGATTGTTATTTAGAAGTTTTAGCAGCGCTTTTAAGAAACTGTGCCGCCGCGGTTAAGGCAAGAATGTAGCTTAAGGGGCCGAAGCCTGTTATAACGCCGATTGCAATATCGTTAATAAGAGATTTTTTTCTAAAATCTTCTCTTTTGTAAATATTGGACAGATGCACCTCTATAACCGGCTTGCTGACTGCAAGTATGGCGTCTCTTATGGCAACAGAAGTATGAGTGTAGGCTGCAGGGTTTATAATCAGTAAATCGTATTTTGAACCGGTTATTTTTTCTACTATGTCACCCTCGGAATTTGACTGCAGCACTTCAAGCGATAAACCGTTTTGCTTTGCTTCTTTTTGCAGCTCGGCATTTATATCTTTTAAGGTAAATTTACCATAAATTTGCGGCTCGCGGCTGCCCAGGAGATGCAAATTCGGACCGTGTATTACAAGTATTTTATTATTTTTTGTCTTTGGTTTCATCGCACTCAGCCTCCTCTATTAACATTACCGGTATACCGTCTTTTATGGGATATTTACGGGCGCACTTTAAACAGACTATCTTACCATCTTTCAAAGCTACATCGGCTTTGCAAAAAGGGCACGCAAGAATTTTTAATAGTTCTTCGTCAATCATTTGCAATCAGTGTTTGTCTTTTTCCTCAACATACATCATACGCAAACTAAACAATGAATCATCCAGAAGTTTTTCTTCTTCCTGATTTAGGTTACCTTTGGTTTTTTCCTTAAGCACCCCTATGGTGTCAACCAGAAATCTCGCCTGTTCCAGGTTCTTTTCGGTTTTACCGGAAACAGGATTTTCCAGCCTTCCCAAAGCAATCATCGCCTGCATGCTAAGAGAAGATAAAAACAGCCTGAAATTAGGCTCATGAAAAGCTTCATGTTTATCGTGGGCTTCTTTTTTTTCTTTTTCAGCCGTTGCCTTCCATTGCTCATCTACTTTTTTTCTTATTTCCTCACCCATAGCCCTCCTTAGCTTATAATTACCCCTGCGTATCCAACCACAGAGCTTGCATCTGCACCGCTATCTGCGCTTGTTTCATATAAACTGACGTTTGCTTTATTCGCGCCGATTTTTTTCATAATCAAAAGAAGTATGGCTACTGGCGCAATGCCGCACATAGAAATGTTTTCCTTTTTTACTGTTTTAACCAGCCCTTCTGCGTCGAGATTGATTATATGCGTAAGCGCATCCCTGTCTTTACGCCTGGCTGTTGAATCTGGCTCGTAATGAGTCATGTCGCTTGATGCGACAAAAAGAATTTCTTCCTTATCCGCTCTTACGGCCGAAAAAATTTGCGCTGCTACTTTTTCGTAAGTAGCCAGGGCAGAAACATTGCAAACTATCGGCACAAAACTAAAACTTCCAAAGAAATAATATAATATCGGCAATTCTACTTCTATGGAATGTTCAAATTTATGTGCAAGCGTATCCCGAGTTATATCTGTGCCGGACTCAAGAATTCGTTGAGCCAGATTAGAATCAATAGATAAATTGGCAAAAGGTGTTTTCCAGCTGCCTTCGGGATACATCCCAAAATCTTCGCCGTAACCTGTATGATTAGGCCCCAGAATTATAATCCGCTTTTTGGCAATTACTTTACTTACAGTAGTAACAGCGACGCGTCCAGAATATACATAGCCTGCATGCGGAAGAATTAAACCGTATGCCGAGCTTTTAGCGGACTCTTTGGGCTTAAATTCTTCTATTGCCTTTTTTAATTCCGGCACGTTTTGCGGATAAAATTGTCCGCTTACAACAGGCTCTCTAATCATAGTATAAAATACTAATTCTAACTAATCGAAAACGAATGCTCACGAATCAAAAAAAAATTAATTCGTGGTAATTTATTTTTAAGATTTGTGCCAATTCGTATTCAAAATAGATTAACAAGTATAGCGGAAAATGTCAACATATTCATAGCAAAACTTAGGGGGCGCTGGCTAGTTATTCTTAAAATATATCGAAATATCAAACTGGTAACTTGCACCTTCTAAATCGGGCGGAAAAGGCATAAACGGGAAAGATTCTTTTACGCTTTTGACGGCTACCTCTATTAATTCCCGATTATTGCCGTCGCCCTTAACGCTATCAAGCCGGCCATCCCTTGAAAGCACAAAGCTTACAAAAACCTCCCCATGTTCCCTGCCCGTATAATTTTTGTGGCAGGCTGCATCAAGTTTTGACCTTAAACCTTTATAGTAACTCATATACGAAGGGTTACTTTTTAATTTTGAGTTCTCTAACTTCTCGGAAATTATAATTTTTTCGGTATTTTTCTCGAGTATCTGGGCCTTACCCAAAAAAGGCCTCTCCTTGTCTTCTCCCATTAGTTTGCGTACAACATTTTTTATATAAGGAGGAGGCGGAAGTTTCATTTCGTTTATCTGCCGATTTTGCAGCTTGGTTTTCGATACCTCTTTCTTTTGAATCTCTTTAACCGTAATTTTTATTTCTTTTAATTCCTTTTTATCATTTAATATGTTGTTTGTGTTAAACATCGAAAATGAAGCCGCTGTAAGAATCAGCGAATGCATGGCGAATGAAATACCAAAGGAAATATTCCAATAATTTCTCATGTTTTAGATTATAACCTGGAAAATGCTTTTTATAAAGTATTTTCCGCCTACGGCAGCCCTATTTTTTTAGAAAAACAACCTGTCAAAAGAGATTGACTCTGATAACAATGCTTACAATTAATTACTCTAGGTAAAATTAGGGCTGGGTAACAAGTACCGTAAAAGTGAAATATTATTTAGTTAGGTTTCAGGCAGCGTCGCGGAAAAGCGCAGGAATTATTTCAGAAAGTGTTGGATGGATGAAGAAACATTTCTTAAAACTGCCGATAGTTAAGTTATTGTAAATAGCGTAAGAAAAAATATTTATAAGCTCTGCAGCCTGGTTTGAGATTATACTTGCCCCAATTATCTTATCCCCTTCGCCCGCAATGACTTGTATAAAACCATTCTGGTCATCATAGACATACGAAGATGAAAATTTAAGAAAATTTGTCTTAAAAATTTTATATTTTAAATTTTTTTCTTTAGCTTCAGCCTCGAGAATACCAATTTTAGCTATTTGCGGGATAGAAAAAACACAATCGGCGATACTAAGGTAATCCATGTTTTCTTTTCTTCCCATTATATTATCAATGCACACCTGCGCTTGAGCTTCGGCAACATAAGCAAGCAGCCTTTTGCCGGCAACATCCCCGCAGGCATAAATATTTTTTATATTC
>JAQVOZ010000079.1 GCA_028702365.1 Candidatus Omnitrophota bacterium
CCGCATAAATATGAATCATATTGAAGTTCCAAACCATCAATACCACGGCTATCGATATCGGTTACGCCAAGCAAAGAAGATGTTAATTTGTCCTGAGGATAAAACCGTTTATGTTCCCTTAAAAATCCTATACCTTTTATTTTCAAAGCCTTTATTTTTTCTTTTTCTGACCAGGAAATTTTTCTTTTTATCCAAACAAATCTTTTCTTACGCATCAATCTCTCTTTTATTTTCTGTTTGGGAAGGTTAAGATTTTCCGAAAGAATCCGGGCGGTAGCTTCTTTGTCTTTGACAAAAAGCGGGTCAGCAAATACAGAATGTGTATTTATTTCCGTAGCGAGGGTTCTACCTTTAGAATCGAAAATTGCTCCGCGCTTGCCTGAAAGCGGGATTAGACGGTAATATTGGTTTTGCGCAAGGTTCTGGAAAAAATTTTTCCTGAAAACCTGCAGGTAGGTGATCCTTAGAAAAAGCAGGATAAAAAAAAAGACAAAAAAGGCGTATATATAATTTACTCTAAGGCCGTCCCTTATTTTCACTTTTATTTTAAAAACTAAAGAGAAATTTTAGATTATTCTTTTTCGCCCGCAAGTGCCGTAGAAGAGCCAGTTGGTATGCCCAAAAGGTCAGTAAACATTGCCATAACTTTATTGGCAGGCTTTACCGGCTCAGTACGCCTTAAGTTTAAAGCAAGAACCTTTTCAGTAGGTGAAAAATTGTTTTTTTCTGCCCACTGGTTTATCTTTTGCACAGAAGTCTCTTTCGTAAGATTATATACTAAGTAGTCTCTCTTATCAACAAGCTCGTTGGACAAACGATGATTTTTGCTTATCTTGTAGGCTTCCACGTAAATGAGGATTTTTTGATGAAGAAAAGTAAGGCTGGCTATAAATAAGAAGACTATAAAAATGGCAAAAGATTTTTTCTTCATAATATTATATTTTTTCTGCTATGCGTAACTTGCCTGAGCGAGAAGCAATATTTTCTGCTAATTCCTCTTTGCCTGGCGTGATTGGTTTTTTGGTAATAATTTTCAATACACCCTGGGAACTAAATTCTTTAAATGCATGTTTTACAATCCTGTCTTCAAGCGAATGGAAAGAAATTACACCGATACGGCCACCGGGATTAAGCAGATTAACAGCCTTAATGAGGCCGGTTTCTAAAGCTTCCAGCTCCCGGTTTACGGCTATTCTTAAAGCCTGAAATATTCTGGTTGCCGGATGTATTTTATATTTGAAAGCTGACTGAGGCATAGCGCTTAAAATTGCCTGCGTTAACTGCGTTGTGGTAGAAATAGGCTCATGCTGCCTTTTTTCGATAAGCACATGAGCAATACGCCTTGAGTATCTCTCTTCTCCGAA
Organism: Candidatus Omnitrophota bacterium; assembly: GCA_028702365.1. GTDB lineage: Bacteria > Omnitrophota > Gorgyraeia > Duberdicusellales > 4484-171 > JAJYOP01. Next base: position 1,365 of record JAQVOZ010000079.1, read on the forward strand.
TTTCTTAAATATATTTTCCAATTCTAACTCGCTTAAGTTATTTATAAGATCATAGGCAGAGATAAAAGATGCCCTGTTCATTCTCATATCAAGGGGGCCTTCGTTGGTAAAACTAAAACCTCTTTCCGGATTGGTAAGTTGATACATAGATATGCCTAAATCAAATAGAAAAATATCCGCCCTGGAAATTCCTATTTTTTTTAAAGCAACATCTACATTAGCAAAATCTTCATTTATAAGGCTGAATTTTATGTTTAACTTACTAAGTTTATCGTTAACTATTTTTAATGTTTCCTCGTCTTTATCAATTCCGATATAATATGAATCCGCTGACAAACTATCGGCAAATTTCAATGCATGCGAGCCGAGTCCTGCAGTACAATCCACGATAATTTTTTTATTCTTTATATCCAATAAATCAATGACTTCCCGATACATAACGGGATAATGAAAAATTTCTTTCATCTGCATTTCTCTAGATAATAATTGATTCACCTAGACCCTCCTCAACATATTCGATTAATTGTGTTTTTTCTGAATTGCCCCGGGCGTATTTGCTTTGAACTGGTTCTCTTTCTTCTGTTTTTTTGCATATCCACGGTTGAATTAGTTTATATTTTATATTGTACATATTTTTATAGAGATTACAAATATATTAACGGATTTTTATATAAAAAGATTCTCTGCTGCGCTTTCAAATTTCTTCTTATTTTCCTGATAAAATCTCGCCCAGCATTCCTTGTCCCATATTTCTATCCTATCTCCGACACCGACGATAACGATATCTCTTTTTATCTGGGAAAATTCCTTAAGATAGCTTGGGATAAAGACTCTGCCCTGGGAATCAATTTCAATCTCCTGGGCACCGCTAAAATATAGACGGTTGAAACTCCGCCCTTCCTGCTTTGTGAAAGATACGTTTTTAAGTTTTTCCTCAAGCGCTTGCCACACGTCCTGCGAAAACATAAAAAGACAGCCTTCGAGTCCACGGGTTATATAGAAAATTTTACTCTCGAAGGCCTTTATTTTTCCTCTGAATTTTGCCGGAAGGACAAACCTGTCCTTCTTGTCTAATTTGTGTATATATTCGCCATACCACATTCCACTTTCCTCCACTTTGTGTCACAATATAAATATAGTGCCCCACCATAAATTTGTCAATGGTTTTTCGTTAATAAATCGTTGAAATACAATAAGTTGTGGCTTTATTTGGGCTGGTACACTATGGATTGAATATGAAAAAGGCAGGGAAAATAGCTATAAACACATAAGTCTGCCCGCTAAAGAACAGGCAGTTTAAAGCATATTCAGCGTTAGATTTATTTTACAAATTTCAATAGTGGTTTTTGATATAGTTAACGTCTTTCGTTATTGCTTTTATCAAACGCTCTTTCGAAGAAAATTTTTTTTCGTTCCTGATTTTTTTAATAAAACATAATTTTATCTTCTTGCCTGATATATTCCTTTTGTAGTCTATGACATGGGCTTCCAGGATTTTTTTTATGCTTTTATTTATGCTTGGCCTTTGGCCTATATTTACGGCGCATAAATATTTCTTTTTATCTATTTCAATAGTTGCAGCATAGACACCATCGCGAGGAATCGCATAGCCATCATAATCGATATTCGCCGTAGGAAAACCAAGCTTTCTGCCAAGGCCGGCACCTTCCACCACTCTTCCTTTCATAACATAATCTCTACCTAAAAAATTTCTAATTTCTGAGAATCGGGCATTTTTTATCAAATGCCTGACAAACGAACTGCTTACTATTTTTCCGTATTTGCGCATTTTCTTTAAAACCGCAACATCAAACCCATATTTAATTGACAGTTTTTTTAAATAACGTATGCCTGATTCTCCTTTATACCCGAAACGGAAATCTTCGCCTACGAGAAGTTGCTTGGGAGAAAAATTATTAAAAAGATATTCGATAAATTCTTTTCCTGAAAGCTTAAGGAATGAATTATTCGTTTTAAGAAACCACAAATAATTTATGCCGCAGGATGCAAGGAGATTTTTTTTATCTTCCATGTCGGTAAGAAAACCATGGAACTTACAAGGCGCGTGCCGGTTAGACTTTTCAAGGACGGTTTCAGGAGGAACGTCAAAGGTAATAACCAGTGATTGTGTTTTTTGGCGATTGGCCAGTTTTTTTAATTTCTCCAGAATAAACCTATGGCCAAGGTGAATGCCGTCAAAAACACCTATAGTAGCTGTACATTTTACTTTATTAGAGGGTAGTTTTTTGTAGATGACTTTCATTTATGTCATCTAATTTTACAGCATCTTCAAGTTTAAATTTTCCGATGCTTAACCTTTTTATTTTAATAATATGCGCTCCGCAACCAAGGCGTTCGCCTATGTCTTCAGCTAATTTTCTTACGTATGTTCCCTTTGAACAGCGCACGCAAAATTCAACAAAGGGAAGATCTATTTTTAGTATTTTTAATGAATATATATTCACGCGGCGCGCAGCCCGCGCAATCGTTATTCCCTTTCTTGCAAGGCTATAAAGCCTCTTTCCGCCCACCCTAACCGCACTAACCATAGGGGGAACCTGCTCTATTTCGCCCTCAAAGGAAGGGAAAACTTCTTTTATTTTATCTTCGGTTACATATGAATAATCTTCCTTCTTTACCGTTTGGCCTTCGCAATCACCGGTTGTGGTTATTTCGCCAAGCTTGAGCACTCCAAGATATTCTTTATCAAAGTTTACAAATTTAGGAAATAATTTGGTATATTTCCCAACAAGTACTATCAAAAGTCCTTCAGCTAAAGGATCCAAAGTCCCTGCGTGGCCGACACGCCGGATTCTAAACTTCTTACGGACAAAATCGACAATATCATGGGAAGTCATATTGCCGGGCTTAGAAACCAACAGAAGCCCTTCTACGCTATTATTTTTTGCCGGATTTATCATATTTATTTTAATTTATTTGTATATCTCTTTACGAAAGAAATAACTTTTTTCTCGGCCTGGGCTATTTCGCCTTCTATAGTAGTTCCGCTCGCACTTTTATGCCCTCCGCCGCCAAAAAACTGCGCAATACGATTGACGTCAACTGTGGGGCGGGAACGGAAATTAACTCTTATTTTATTTTTGTCTACTTTCTTAAAAAGAATCAAAACTTCTACATTCTTCAGCAGGCGCATTACTGAAAATATCACTTCTGTAAGGTCATAATCTTTATCTTCCCATTTGCTTATAACCGCCCAGCAGATTTTTCTTGAAGCATCGAATTTAAGATTAGAAATAATTCTTCCTATAAGCTTTAGGTCTTTGTCCTCACAGAGGCTATGCACATTTTCATAAATCAGGCGCGGAGATACGCCATAGTGCATAAGATTGGCGACTATTTTGTGTGTTTCCTTTGTGGTGTTGGTATAAGTAAAATTTCCCGTATCGGTAAAAATACCGGTATACAAGCAAAGAGCAATATTTTTATCCATTATTTTCATCTTGTCGCAAAGCCCATACAATATCTGGCAGGCAGAGCTTGCTTTTGGGTCAACCCAATTTATGTCTCCAAAATATGTATTACTTATGTGGTGGTCTATATTTATAATGCACTTTGCCCGCGCAAGATAATCCTTTACTCTGCCGGTGCGTGAGGAATCAGAGCAATCGAGCACCATAGCAACATCAAATTTATCTTCCTTCAAAACATTTCTTATGACTCCGGAATGGGGCAGAAATTTATATATCGGAGGCGTGTGGTCATTATTGCAGACAACCGCTCTTTTCTTAAGCCTCCTTAACAATGCGTAAGTTGCAAGCTCGGAGCCTAAAGCATCCCCCTCCAGGCTCACATGAGCAGTTATAAGAAAACTTTTACTGCTTTTTATTTTGTCAATTATCTCTTTTAATGAATTCCTCATTTAGATTCTCTCTCTCGGTCATCTTTTCGTACTTCTTCGATTTTTTTATACATATCTACGCTGTATTTTATGGAAGTATCCGGTATAAACTTAAGCTCCGGAAGTATTTTAAGCCTTATTCTTTTGCCTAAAAGCATACGCATAAACGCATTCATCGCCTTAAGTATATCGCCTACTTTATCGTATTTTGTTTCATCTAATAAACTAAAATAAATTTTGCTTTCTTTCAAGTCAGAAGTAGTTTCTACTCTTGTTATAGATAAAACACCGACAGAAGGGTCGTCTATTTCTTTCAGGATTATATCCATAAGCTGCTTTTGTATTTCGCTGTTTACTTTTTCCATCCGTAAAGACATAGTTTTGTTTAAATTTTCCGGTTTTTATGTTTAAAGTAAAAAGAGATTATAGCCTAAAGCATAACAATTATCAATGTTTACTTTGGCAGTTTTCAAATATGATATGTGCCTCACGGATTTCTTCCTCAAGCGTTTTAAAACCTTTGTCTATTTTCGCATATAGAAGCCGCTCGAAAAGCTTTCCATAAAGGGTTGGCGGTTTAAAACCGAGCCTCCTTAGGTCTTCCCCTTTTAACTTCAGACGTATGCTAATTAATTTATCCAGAAAAATTTCTATATGCTTTCTTATCTTTTTTTGGCGGTAATATGTATAAAAAAATATTATATTTTCAAAACTTAGCGGATTAAGTGTTTTATAAATTACATGCGGCAAAACTTTCTTGTTTAATTGTCTGACTTTATCCATATTGTCATACAAAGAAAGGATTCTAATCTTCTCTCCTTTCCTAAAACCAAAAGCCTCCAAAAGTTTAGCTGCTTCCTGGCGTTTAGCCTTGCGTAAAATGGCCATAAAATAGATAAGCCATTCTTCCAGCTGGCGATGCCACTTAAACTTAGTTTTATAGAAAGCTAGCGCATGTTCAATATCCGCAAAAGCAAGAAAATCATTTTTGTCTAACATGATTCTTATGCCTACGAGGGGTAAAATTTTTAATTCGTATAGCCTTTTTATGTATCTTGCCGGAGATGGCTCCTTAAGTATCAAAACCAGTTCTTCTCTTAGCCTGTGCGGATTAACCAAGCTTAAAGCATTTTTGCTTATTGCTTCTTTTGCCAGCTTAAGGGTGTGGGATTCCAGCCTAAATGAGAATCTTTGTTCAAACCTTATCGCCCTAAATATCCTGGTTGGGTCTTCCATGAAACTGTTATCATGAAGAACCCGTATAATACCGTTTTTCAAATCTTTTTCGCCGCAATAGTAATCAACCAGCTTTCCGTAATCAGGTTTATTCAAGCTTATCGCCATCGCGTTTATGG
>JAQVOZ010000080.1 GCA_028702365.1 Candidatus Omnitrophota bacterium
TCCTTCACTCATAACTATACTCACAAACCGACTTACCCTTCAATTTTTATACTCGGTTTAATAAGCGGGCTTAGCATAATTCCGTGTAATTTTCCGGTTTTAGGTTCGATACTTACGCTTATATCGCTTCAAAAAGACGTAGCTTATGGGGCAGTTGCTCTTTTAATTTTTTCTCTGGGCTATGGTTCGGTTTTGATAATTCTTGGGACATTCACGTCCCTAGTTGCTAAATTGCCAAAGCAAAGTAAAATGGTTATAATTATAAACAAGGTTGTAGGTTTTGGTATGCTTTTTATGGGCGTTTATTTCTTTCTAAAATTTGTTTCGATGATTGGATAATTTAAGTGAGAGCAGCTATGAAAAAAATAATATTATTATTTGTTTTTCTTTTATCTATCACGGTAACATCAGTTTTGGCTGAAGCGTTTTATACGCTTAATGGCACCAGGGTGTCTTACGAACTGGATATCGTCTCGGGCGATACTATGCTTTTTATCTGGACAAGCCGCTGCCCTTATTGTGTGGGTGAGCTTCGCGAAATGAATAAGAATGAAAATATCTGTAAATATTCAAAATGTTTTTTCGTAAATGTCGGCGAAACAGAATCTGCCGTGAAAAACATAATCAAATCCCTTAAGATCAAAGAGCCTATCGTAAATAATATTATTATGGATAAGTCTGCCAACCTGGCAGGAAAATTTTCTATCGTAGGCGTGCCTACTTTTATCCTTCTGCGCGATGGAAAAGTTTTGGATCGTTCCTACCATTTTGATGAAAATACGGTAAAAAGAATTTTCAAAAAATGAGCAAAGCGCTTGTCCTGGATTTGTACGAACTCACAACGGCACAGGCTTACTTTAAAAGTAAAAAAAATACGCTTGCTACTTTTGATCTTTTTATTCGTTCTCCCCGACGGCCATTCTATATTGCCTGTGGAATAGATGACGCCCTTTCTTTTATCGAAAAATTAAAATTCAACAAAGAGGATATAGATTATTTAAGAGAGCTTGCTCTTTTCGATGATGATTTTCTGGATTACCTCAAAGAATTTAAATTCAAAGGAGAAATTTTTAGCGTTGAAGAGCCGGAAATAATTTTTGCGCAGGAACCCATTATGCGCGTAAGCGCAAATATAATAGAAGCGCAAATAATAGAAAGCATTGTTCTAAACAAAATTAACCTGGCAACGACTTTGGCAACTAAAGCTGCAAGAGTCGTTACTTGCGCAAAGGATAAGGCAGTTTATGATTTTTCCTTAAGGAGGACTCAGGGCATAGAGGCATCTTTGGCTTGCGCAAAATATTCATATATGGCAGGGGCAAAGGGCACTTCCAATATGCTGGCAGGCTTTTTGTATAAAATACCTGTAGCAGGCACGATGGCGCATTCTTATGTTATGAGTTTCGAAAAAGAAATTGATAGTTTCCTGGCATTTGCGCAAAGCTTTCCTACAAAATCAATTTTTTTGGTTGATACATACGAAGTAAGAAAAGGTATTAAGTCTGCGATAAAAATAGCAAAGATTATGAAGCATGAAGGCGTTAATCTTTTAGGCATAAGGCTTGATAGCGGAAACTTTCTCGAAGATTCCAAATATGCACGCAGCCTTCTTGACCAGGAAGGTTTAATTGATACAATTATTGTAGCTTCAGGAAATTTGGACGAATATAAGATTGAAAAATTAGTTGCCGATAAAGCTCCGATTGACGCTTTTGGCGTGGGTACAAATATGGGCTGTTCTTCTGATCTGCCGTATACAGACGTTTTATATAAGTTAGTTGAGATAAAAAGCAGGGGTGCGGAGTTTATGCCTACAATGAAGTTTAGCCCGGAAAAATTAACTCTTCCCTCAAAAAAACAGGTGTTTAGGGTATTCGACGGTAATGGAATTATGCAGTCAGATTCAATAGGGCTTTGCGATGAAAAAATAAAAGGCAAAAAGCTCATGCGGAAAATAATGGATAAAGGCGTGCTTCTTTATAAAGAAAAAGATATAATGAAAAAGAAAGATATATTAGTAAAAAAAATGGAAACCATACCTTCAGAATTGCTGCGCCTGGAAAATAAATATATTTACCCTGTAAAAATCAGTAAGCGGTTATCGATGCTTACGAAAAGATTGAAGGCGCAGATTAAAAAAAGAATTTCAGGACAATAAAGGAACTAAATTTTCAAAATAAATCAGATTATGCATAAATTGAAAAAGGAGGCTTAATGTCGAAAAGCTATTTAATTTTATTTTTTATTGGTTCATTCGCATTTTTGGGCGCAATTTTTCCCCAGGAAACTCAAAATTATGACAAACGTAACCCGACAATCGTTGAATACAGCGACAGAATTAAAATAAGCCCGAACCTTAAGCAAGCATATTATATACGCGCAAGCGAAGAAGCAGAAAATAGAGATTACGAAAGGGTTATTCATGAATGCACCCGCGCTTTAGAAATAGATCCTAATGATGCAGAAATCTATAATAATCGGGGTGTAGCTTATTTTGAAAAGACACAATATGATCAGGCCATAGAAGATTTTACAAAAGCTTTGGCGATAAACCCTAAGCTTGCGCAAAGCTATTACAACAGGGGCCTTGCGTATAGTAAAAAGGGGCAATACCCAAGGGCGGTTAGCGATTATACAAGAGCCATAAAAATTATGCCTGATAATGCAGAAATTTATTATGCAAGAGCGCGTGCAAATGATGCAATTGGTAAAAGACGGCAGTCGATTGGCGATTACGATTCAACCAATTATTTGGATTCGCATTTAGCTCAGGCTTATTACCACAGGGCGCTTGCTTATAATGAAAAAAAAGATTATGATAAGGCAATAGAAGATTATTCAAAAGCGATAGAAGTTAACCCCAAATACGCCGAAGCATATATAAGAAGAGGCCTTGTCTATGGGGAAAAAGAAAAATACCGCAAATGCTGGGAAGATGTCAAAAGGGCTTTCGAGCTGGGAGTCGTGACGAATGAAGAAAATCAGGGTATTAAGCAATGAATAAGAAGAATTCCGATATTATTACTTTGCCGACAGATGAACGCAGGCGCTTCATAAGGCATCCTTTAAGTATTCCTATCAGCTATAAGATTGTCAAAAAAACGCAGAATGCAATCAAAGAAAAAGGCCTGCCTGCAGTTACGTCGAATGTAAGCATGGGCGGGCTATTGTTTTCTACAAAACATCCGGTAAAAGTTGGCTCTTTGATCGTAATTAAATTGCCCTTTAAGGATAAGATATTCAACGTTCAGTCAAAAGTTGTGCACTGCGTAAAAAGCCCCGAAACAAAACTTTATAATGTAGGAAGCAGTTTCTACCGGTTTACTGATGCATTTAAGACAAAATTGGTTGAACAGATTTATCTAATTGCCGAATACCGCGATTTACGCAGCATTCAACTGGGCAGGGAAATTTCCCTTGAAGAGGCATCTCGCGAATGGATAGAACGTTATGCTGAACGCTTCAAAAGGCTTTACTGGTAGAATTTTCCCGGAATATATGAATAAGAAACAATTAATCGTTATCCTGTTGAGTGTATCTTTATTTGTCTGCTGCCAATTACTGGCCCAAAGTATACCTCAAGAATTGCAAAATCTTGGGTTTACTCAAAATAAACTTATAAGTTATGACAAAGAAGGCAATGAAGAGTTTTTTACTTTTGCAGACCTAAAAGAAAGCGAGACAGGAGAGACTATAACGTTTGTGATTGAGAACGGTAAGGTAAAACAAACTATCAGAGGCCAAACCGCAAAATTTTTAGAAACTGACTCATAGCGAAATTTCTTTAAACCCACGGCATATCATTCTTTAATTATACGGCAAGAGTATTGTTATTCTATTCTGCGTGTATCCTTGTCAGTGTAGCCCTTACTACATCAGGTTTCATGTTTCCCGCGCCTTCCGTGTAGCCGTTAATGATAAGAAGAGGCGCTTTAGATGCATTTACGCTATATCTTCCAATATCCCGTAAATGTTTGGTAAATTTAAACTTATAGTTAATTTTTATTTTATATTTTTTTTCAATGAATACAATTGACTCTGTAATCATTTCTATCAGTGCCACGCACTTATCGCATGGCTTGCAGATGACTTCAATCTTTTTTATAGACATATTTTAATTTTAACATAATAAATAAGGATAATCAATCTAGCCGTGATGCTAAACTGATATGAATAGCAAAAATACGCCTATTCAGCTATTAAATCAGAAAATCCTTCCTGCGTGCCGTTAAGCTTTTTATAGTAGATTTTTTTACTTTCAAATGATATAATTTTCAATCAGTTTAAGCGCTTCTTGGGTTACTTTATCGGGCCATTAGCTCAGTTGGTAGAGCAGGACACTCTTAATGTCAAGGTCGTAGGTTCAAATCCTACATGGCCCATGTTTTTAGGTTATTTGACAGCCTTACGCACGAAAGCAGTGTTGTGTTTTGTTTTATGGTAAGCATTTGGATGCAATAGCCCTTCGGGCACTCTGCCTTTGGCAGAGATTGCATACAAATCCTACATGGCCCATGTTTTTTTATATTTTTTAAGGGCGGAGAAGTTTACAAACAAATTTTTTCTGAGGAGGACAAATGAAAAGAATATTTATCTTTTTATCTATGTTTACGTTAGCGGTTACTTCCGTTATTGCCCAGGAGCAATGTGATGATTCAAGATATGGTTTTAAGCCCGCAGTTAAAACTGACTACGTAGCGTATTCCGGAGAGTTCAAAGGGAAATCTATAGGAAACCTGGATGAGCTGGTAATTTATTTAAGCAAAGGCAGCAAAGAAAATAACTTCGTTCCTTCCGGTTGGATAGGTGACTATGGAGATATAACCATGGACGACGGAGTTATCGCTAATGCGGATACGGGAGATACATGTTTAAAGTTTATATATACAGCCAAAAAGGCCCAGGGCCAGGGTTGGGCTGGTGTGTATTGGCAAAGTTTAGCAAATAATTGGGGCTCAAAACTAAGCGGGTTTGATCTTAGCAATATGACTAAACTAAGTTTCTGGGCGCGCGGCGAAAAAGGCGGAGAGGTTATCCAAAAGTTTATGGTCGGCGGAATAAAAGGTAAGTATTCGGATTCGACAGAAATATTATTCGGCCCGGTTACTCTTACGAAAGACTGGAAAGAGTATACTGTAAATCTTGCCGGCAAAAATCTTTCATATATTAACGGAGGTTTCGGGTGGGTTGTCACCGGTGATTTGGACCCGGAGGGATGCACTTTTTACCTTGATGATATAAAATTTGTAGCAGACCCGGCTATGAAGCCCGAGGGCCGCAAAGCGCAAGAAATGCCTTTTTATGTTTACTCCGACAGAAATTCGGCCAAGAACAATTTTATTGCATCGGGCTGGATGGGCGATTATGGAGACATAAAATATGACGGCGCTTCAACGGAAACACCTTTTTCGGGCAGTACCTGTATAAAAATTAACTATTGCGCCTGTGCTTATCAGGGTGCGCGTTGGGCGGGAATGTATTGGCAGAATCCGGCAAATAATTGGGGCGAAGTAGACGCTGGTTATAATCTTTCAAACGCTAAGAAGCTGACTTTTTGGGTGAGAGGCGCAAAGGGCGGCGAATTGATCGATGATTTTAAGGTGGGCGGCATTGGCGGAAAATTTGCCGATTCCGATAGCGCAGGCACAGGCATGGTTACGCTTAACAAAGATTGGACCCAGTATACTATCGACCTTACCGGTAAAAATATGTCAAACATAATAGGCGGTTTTTGTTGGGTAGCTAATATGGATAATAATCGCGCAGGCGTGGAATTCTATCTTGATGAAATCAAGTTTGAATAACCCCGTATAATCGGTTAAGCGTTTTGTTTCATATGAAAAAATATGAAATTCTTAGTCATACTGCGGACATACGGGTTAAGATTTTTGGAAAAAATCAGGAAGATTTATTTACAAATTCCGCTATTTGCCTTTTTGAGCTTCTGACAGATGAAAAGGTAAAAGCTCAAAAAACAAGACGCATAGAGTTGAGCGCAGCGCGGCTTGATGATTTATTTGTTTCCTGGCTTAACGAATTAATTTCTATTTTTTACAGTTATAAATTTTTGCCTGTTAAGTATGCGGTATCTGTCGATAGTCTTTCCGGCACAAAAAAGCTTGTTGCTACGATTTCCGGGGCAGATTTTAATCCTTACGATAATAAAAGTATAAAATCAGAAATTAAAGCCGCTACCTATCACAATTTAAAAATAGAAAAGGATAAAAAAGGCTTTATGGCGGAAATTGTGTTTGATGTGTAAAGTAAAGGAGGCGCGCATGAGAAATCTGGTAGTTTTTGTTTTTGGTTTGATTTTCTGTTTTTCTGCATCTGCGCAGGAAAATGTGGAGCTAACCGTATATAACCAGAATTTTGCTTTAGTAAAAGACCAGCGCAACCTGGATTTGAAGAAAGGTTTGAATAAAATAGACTTCAAAGATGTAGCTTCGCTTATAGAACCAACCTCAGTTCATTTCGTTTCTTTGACTTCCCCGGATTCCTGTTCTATCCTGGAGCAAAACTAC